>RFQN01000062.1 GCA_009924965.1 Verrucomicrobiota bacterium | reverse complement strand
AACTCCGTCCAGCACGAGGCCAGCGTCTCCAAGGTCTCGGCCGAGCAAATCTTCTACATGATGCAGCGCGGCCTTTCCGAAGGCGAAGCGATGTCCCTCGCGGTGAACGGCTTCGTCAACGACCTCGTGAAGGAGTTCCCCATGGAATACTCCGTCGAGCTCAAGCGCCTGATCGAACTCCAGATGGAAGGGTCCGTCGGCTAAGATGAGCACCTTGACCGCACCCGCCGGCGTCCTCGACGCCGCCCGCCAAAGCGCCGACCTCGCGCAGACCGCCGGCCAGGCTTGGTTCGACGCCCTCCGCCGCCAAGGCTGGGCCGATTTCCAGCGCCTCCCGATGCCCACGCGCGACGACGAGAAGTGGCGCTTCTCCGACGCCCGCTCGCTCTCGCTCGACGGCTATGTGCCCGCGCCGGAGCCGACCGAAGCGTTGGCCGCCGCGCTCATCGCGCGCTCCCACTTCGTTGCCCGCCCCGCGGCCCTCGTCGTCCATGTCGACGGCCACTGCGTGCTCCGTCCGGCCCTCTCGCCCGAGCTCACCGCCCAAGGCGTGCGCTTCGAGACCCTGGCCGACGCGCTCCGCCATCACCCCGCCCTACTCCAGGAACACCTGCTGAAGCACGGGGCCGGCCTCGGCGGAGCCAAGTTCCTCGCCCTGCACCAAGCCTGGCTCCGCGCCGGCTACGTCCTCTTCGTCCCGAAGGGCGTCGAGGTCCGCCAGCCGTTCGTCTCGGTGAACTGGACCTCCCACGACGGGGCCGCCGTCTTCCCGCACGCCCTCATCGTCGCCGGCGAACACGCCGTGGTCTCCGTCCAGGACTACCACCTCGGCGCCACGCCCGACGCCCGCGCCTTGGCCATCTCGGCCTGCGACATCCACGCTGGCACGGGCGCCAAGGTCTCCCGCCTCGCCGTCCAAGGCTGGGGCAGCCGCACGCAGTCCTTCCAGGTCGACAACACCTGCGGCGGCCGCGACGCGCTCATCACCTCGGTCAACGCCGCCGTCGGTTCCCGTCGCGCGCGCCTCGAGAACACCGTCCGCATCGACGGCCCAGGCGCCGACGTCCGCCTCTACGGCATCAGCGTCGCCACTGGCGAACAGGAGTTCGACCAGCGCACCCTGCAGATCCATACGGCCGGCCAGGCGAAGTCCGACCTCCTCTTCAAGAACGCCCTGCTCGGCAAGGCCCGCACGATCTTCTCCGGCCTGATCAAGGTCGCGCCCGACGCGCAGCGCACCGATGCCTACCAGACCAACCGTAACCTCCTCCTGTCGCCCGACGCCGAAGCGGACTCGCTGCCGGGCCTCGAGATCGAAGCCAACGACGTGAAGTGCTCGCACGGCGCGACCACCGGTCAGGTCGACGAGAACGAGCTCTTCTACCTGCGCGCCCGCGGCATCCCGCTCGAAGTCGCCCAAGAGCTCCTCGCGCAAGGCTTCCTCGAGGAAGTCATCGCCAAGGTCGAGGACGAGGAAGGCGCCGAGGCCCTCCGCGGCATGTTGAGCGCCAAATTCCACCAAGCTTAATATCATGAGCGAAGACACCACCGGCCAACGCCACGCCCCCAGCCCGCACGACCGCACCCTAGGGCGCGACGTGCAGGCGACCGTCATCCCGGCCGGCGAACCCGCCGTGTTGCCCGCTGGCACCAAGGTGACCATCACGCACCGCCTCGGCGGCAACTTCACCGTCGTCTGCGACGCGGGCATGTTCCGCATCAAGGGCGCCGACGCCGAAGCCCTCGGCGAACAGGTGCCGACGGATGCGACCGAGAACGAAGGCAAGACCGACGCCTATGGCTCGGTCGGCACCGCCGAGCACCCCGGCCACACCGGCAAGCCCTCCGACGAAGCCGTCTGGGACAGCCTCAAGAAGGTCTTCGACCCCGAGATCCCGGTGAACATCGTCGACCTCGGCCTCGTCTATTCCCTCAAGGTCGAGCCCATCGAAGGCTCCGCCGACCGCCACAGCGTCGAAGTCGCCATGACCTTGACCGCGCCTGGTTGCGGCATGGGCCCCGTCATCGCCGAAGACGCCCGTAACCGCGTCCTCTCCGTCCCGGGCGTCAACCGCGCCCAAGTCAGCATCGTCTGGGACCCGCCGTGGACCCAGACCATGATCTCCGAAGACGGGAAGATGCAGCTCGGGCTAATCTGACCAAACGACGTCCGCCTTCCGGCGGACGTTCCGTTTGCGGCCATGCCAGGCAGCTAGCCCCTTAGCCGCTTGCGCTCGGGCGACATTTCCTAACCCTGCGGGAACCCCCTCGCCCAACCAAGGTCACCCTACCATGGCTTCTACCCCTATCCGCCTGCTTACCCTTCTCGGTGCCGCCTTACTGGCGACCGGCCCCGGCGCACACGCGGCGCCCGCCGCGCCGGAAGACGCGCGCTTCAAGGTGGAGAAGTTGCTCGGCGACATCCCGCAGCCGATGACCACGGAGATCGGGCCCGACGGTCGGCTCTACTTCAACGAATACGGCGGCTTGCTGAAGGCCATCGACCTCAAGACCAAGCAGGTGAAGGTCATCGGCAAGCTCACGGTCTTCCTCCAGCAGGAGAACGGCTTCCTGAGCTTCGCGCTCGACCCGAAGTTCGCCGAGAACGGCTGGGTCTACTGCCTCTATTCCCCGGTCGGCTTTGACGGCCAGTCCGTCTCGCGCTTCACCATCAAGGACGACGTCCTCGACCTGCAGAGCGAGAAGGTGCTGCTCCGCTACGACGAACAGCGCAAGGAGTGCTGTCACCACGGCGGCAGCATGCTCTTCGGTCCGGACGGCAACCTCTACTGGTCCGCCGGGGACAACACGCACCCGTTCGGCGACAGCCAAAGCTATTCGCCGGCCGACGAACGCCCGGGCCGCCTGCCGTGGGACGCGCAGAAATCCGCCGGCAACACCATGAGCCTCGCCGGCAAGGTGAACCGCATCCGCCCCAAGCCGGACGGCACCTATGAGATCCCCGCCGGCAACCTCTTCCCGGTCGGCACGCCCAAGACGCGCCCCGAAATCTTCGCCATGGGCTGCCGCAACCCTTGGCGCCTCTCCATCGACCGCGCCACGGGCTTCGTCTACTGGGGCGAAGTCGGCCCGGACGCGAATGCCGACGGCCCCCGCGGTCCGCGCGGCTACGACGAGATCAACCAAGCCCGTAAGGCCGGCAACTTCGGCTGGCCCTACTTCGTCGGCGACAACTTCGCCTACGCCAAGGTCGACTTCGCCACGAACACGGTCGGGCCGTTCGCCGACCCCGCGCACCCCCGTAACACCAGCCCGAACAACACGGGCCTGACCGACCTCCCGCCCGCCACGCCTGCCTTCATCTACTGGCCCTATAAGAATCCGAAGAAGTGGCCCGAGCTCGGCGAAGGCGGCCGCACGGCCTGCGCCGGCCCGGTCTTCCATTACTCCCCGTCGTTCGAGCAGACCGACGGCTTCCCGGAATACTTCGACCGTTGCCTGCTGTTCTGGGATTGGCAGCGGCCGTTCATCAAATGGGCGCGCCTCGACGCCGACTCCAACCTGGTCGGCCTCGAACCGTTCACCAACGGCAAGGTCGTCACAGGTAATTCCGCCGACCAGGTCAAGAAGCTCCAACCCGCGTTGGCCCAGGGCTCGACCCTCCTCAAGCGGCCCGTGCACGCGGTCTTCGGTCCCGATGGTTGCCTGTACTTCATGGACTACGGCGAGACCTGGGGCGCGAACCACGACAGCGGCCTCTACAAGATCTCCTATGTCCGCGGCAACCTGCCGCCCATCGCCAAGGCTTCCGTCTCGGCGGGCTCCGGGAAGGCTCCGTTGGCGGTGAAACTCAGCGCCGCTGGTTCCAGCGACCCTGAAGGCAAGGCCCTGACCTACACTTGGAAGCTGCAGCCCGGCGACCGCCGTCTCGGCGAAGGCGCGGAATTAAGCACGACGCTGACCACGGCCGGCAACTTCTCGGTCGAACTCACCGTGCAGGACGCCGACGGCGGCACAGCCACCACGAGCGTGCCCGTCGTCGTGGGCAATACGCCGCCCCACGTGAGCTTCATCGCGCCGCAGGACGGCGACTTCTTCACGCCCGGCAAGAAGGTCGCTTTCCAGGTGGCCGTGCAGGACGCCGAGGACGGCAATTCCGCGGACAAGGCGCTCGAGTTCAGCCTCCGCGCCTTCGTATCCTCCGCCTTCGTGGCCGGTGACGGCAAGACGGAGTCGACCGACCCAGGCCTGACGCTGATGCGGCAAAGCGATTGCCTGAATTGCCACGCGACCGAAACGCAACTCGTCGGGCCGGCCTTCGTGGCGATCGCGGAGAAATACCGCGGCGTGAAGGACGCTTCCGAAACGCTGAACAAAAAGGTCCGCCTTGGCGGCAACGGCGTGTGGGGACAGGTCCCGATGCTCGCCCACCCGCAACACACCGTCGACGAGGTCGCGTTCATGCTGCGCTGGATCTTGGCGCTCGAGAAAGGCAAAGGCGGCCCGTCGATCACCCGCGGGCTCACCGGTGAAGTGACTGCGCCGAAGGCCGATAAGCCTGGCCAATTCGTCCTGGAAGCCACCTATACCGACGCCGGCGCTGGTCCCGCTGGTCCGCTGGCCGGGAAGGCCACCGTGGCGCTACGCACCCGCCGCCTCGAAGCGGAGACCGCTGAACTCAACGGCCCGAAGAACACCGGCAAGACCGTCGGCTCGACGAACCATGGCCACACCCTGAAATTCGCGAACCTCAACCTCGCCGACAGTAAGAGCGTGACGATCAACGCCTCCGCTGGCGGTGACTCCAAGGGCAGCAAGGTGGAAGTCCGCCTCGACTCGCCGACGGGCCCGTTGCTGGGCACGGTCGACATCACGCACACAGGCGACTGGGGCAAATTCGCCGAAAACAAAGCACCGTTGGCCGCGTCGAGCGGACGGCACGATGTCTACCTCGTGCTCGTCAACCCAGGCAAAGGCGGCCTGATGAACCTCGATTGGGTGCAGTTCAACCCTTGAGGCCGATGCGTCTCCTGACGGTGGTCTTGGCCAGTGCCTTGGCGGGCTGCGCGCAGCTGCCCTCCGGAACGCCCGAACCTGCCAGCCCCGCGGCTAGCCTCGTCGCGACCAACGAGCGCACGCGCGTGCTGGCCGCGGCCGAACGCGCGCTGGCGGCGACCCCGCCGACCATCACGGCGTTCCCCGCCCAGCTCAGCGAAGGCGGCCGTAACGACTTCTATTCCAACGGCGATTATTGGTGGCCCGACCCCACCAAGCCCAACGGGCTTCCCTACATCCGCCGCGATGGGCAGACCAACCCCGAGAACTTCGTCCAGCACCGTAACGCGCTGAATACCTTCCGCGATCACGTGGCCGCGCTCGCCGCCGCCTATCGCCTCACGCACGACGAGAAATACGCCGCGAAGGCGGTGAAGTTCCTCGACGTCTTCCTGCTCGACGCAGGGACGCGCATGAACCCGCACCTCAACTACGCGCAGGCCATCCCGGGACGTAGCCCAGGGCGTGGCATCGGCATCATCGACACCTTACACCTGATCGAGGTCCCAAAGTCGATCGTCGCCCTCCGTGGCTCGCGTGCCCTCACCGCTGAACGTGCAGCCAACCTGCGTCGTTGGTTCAGCGACTACAAGGACTGGATGCTCACCAGCGCCAACGGCCAAGAAGAAGCCAACGAGAAGAACAACCACGCGGTCGCCTTCTGGCTGCAGGTCGCCGTCTTCGCGGAATTCACGGGCGACCAAGCCGCGCTGGCCGCCTGCCGCGAACGGTTCACCCAGAAGTTCATCGCGGTGCAGATGGCCGCCGACGGCGGCTTCCCGCTCGAACTCGCCCGCACGAAGCCTTACGCCTATTCCCTCTTCCAGTTGGACAATATGGCGACGCTCGGCTGGGTGCTCTCCGACGCCCACACCGACTATTGGCGCTACACCCTGCCCGACGGGCGAGGCCTAGCCAAGGGCGTCGCGTTCATGACTCCTTACGTCGCGGACAAGTCCCAGTGGACGCGCCCGCCCGATGTCCAAGCATGGGAGGGCTGGCCCTCACGGCCGGTCTTCCTGCTCTTTGCCGGCCTCGCCTTGGAGCGACCCGACCTCATCGCCCTCTGGCGACGCCTCGATGGAGACCCGAGCGACCCCGAAGTACGCCGCAACCGGGCCATCACCCAGCCGCTGCTATGGGTAAAGTGACGGAAGTTTCGCTTTGCCCGCCCTCTTCCAGCCGTCAGGCTTGACCGTCCGTCCCGCACCACGTGTCCGATCCCGCTCCTAAGCCCAAGCCACTCGACCCTTTCGACCCCGAGGTCATCGCCCGCGCCAACCGGGCCATCCTGGTCGGGCTACAGCGGCAAGGCGAGACAACCGAAGAAGCCCAGCTCCTGCTGAACGAACTGCACGAGCTCGTCGAGAACCTCGGCGTCGAAATCCGCGGCTCGCTCATCGCTCGCATCCGCGAAGAAAGCCCCCGCCACCTCGTCGGTTCCGGCAAGATGGAGGAGATCTCCAAGCTCGCGCACGACAAGGAATGCGGGCTCGTGATCTTCGACGACGAACTCACGCCGGCCCAGCAACGCAACTGGGAGAAGGACTCCCTCGGCCTGCACGCCATCGACCGCCAAGAGGTCATCCTGGACATCTTCGTGACCCGCGCGAAGACCAAGGAAGCCGTCCTGCAGGTCGAGCTCGCCAAGCTGCAGCAGCAACTCCCGCGCCTCAAGCGCCTCTGGTCTCACTTGGACCGCCAACGCGGGGGTGGCGCCATGCAGCGCGACGCCGGTGAGACGCAGATGGAAATGGACCAGCGCAAGATCCGCGACAAGATCGCGAAGGTCCGGCGCGACCTTGCGGCCGTCGTCGCCCAGCGCGCGACGCAGCGCAAGCAGCGCCAACGCATCCCGCTGCCCACCGTCTCGATCGTCGGCTACACCAACGCGGGCAAGTCCTCGCTGCTGAACAAGCTCACCGGCTCGGACGTCCTCGCCGCGAACCAGCTCTTCGCCACGCTCGACCCGACGACCCGTCGCCTCGAGCTGCCCTCCGGCCGCGCGATGCTGTTGACCGACACCGTGGGCTTCGTGCGCCGCCTGCCGCACCGATTGGTCGAAGCCTTCAAGGCCACCTTGGAAGAAGCCATCCAAGCCGACTACCTGATCCACGTCGTCGACCTCTCTTCGCCCGAGCGCGAGAAGCATGCGCAGACGACGCTGCAGGTGCTCCAGGAAATCGGGGCCGGCGACCGCCCGATCATCACGGTCCTGAATAAGGCCGACCTCGTGGACGAAGTCGTCAAAGCCGAAGCCAAGGCCCAGCACCCCGGGGCTATCCTCTTCAGCAATTTCACCGGTCAGGGCATCCCCGAACTCCAAGAACTGCTGGAGTCCTGTGCGGCCGAGCGTGACCAAAAAGTCACCTTGTTGCTCCCCCACGACCAATATGCCCTGTTGGCCAAGCTCCATGCCGGGGCCACGGTTTTATCGAGCAAATCCGAGGATGACGGCACCCGGGTCGAGGCCATCGTCCCGGCCCGCCTGCAGGCCCAGGTCCAGCCCTGGGTCGTGGCCCGGTGATTTTTTGCTCCCCAAAACCGAAACTTATCCCTAATACACGGGTTCTAATACAGTAACCCATCCCATGCGTCACCTCGCCCTCCTCTCCCTCCTCGTCTCCGCCTCGGCCTTCGCCGCCGACGCTCCCAGCGCCGCCCGCGAAAAGGCCTGGAAAGAAGACATCTTCCCGATCCTCGAAAAGAGCTGCGCGGGCTGCCACGGTAAGGACCCGGCTAAGAAGGCCAAGGGCGGCTTCAACATCATGACTCTCGAGTCCGCCGCCAAGGGTGGTAAGGAAAACGGCGCCGGCATCACTTGGGGCAACGCCGCCAAGAGCTCCGTCTACACCCTCTCCGAACTCGGCGCCACCAAGCGCGACGAAGAGATGGCCATGCCC
>RFQN01000061.1 GCA_009924965.1 Verrucomicrobiota bacterium | reverse complement strand
TGCGGCCGATCTCGCGGAGGCATAGCCGACGGAGGTGCTCGAAGCTCAGGTGTGATTCGCGCACCAAGGCCTTGGCGTCCCACGCATAGTCCAGGCGCTGGTTCACCGTCTCCCAGAGCCGCTGCACGCGCTCATCGCCCCGGAAACTGCCGGCGAAGGCCTTCACGTAATCGTAGATGAGCTCGACCCACTGGTAATTGCGGCGGGAGAGCCCTTCGCTTTGCAGCTCCGCCCGTAGGCCGAGAATGGCAGCCTGCAACGGTGCCCCGTTGAACGCCGCCTGCACCGGCGAGCTCGCCCGGAAGATGGTCCGCGACTTCACGCCACTGCCGAAGCGCACCCAGCAAAACTCCCAACGCTTGCTCCGGCCGATGCGGAACGAGTTCTGGATGCCCGACGGTAGGAGGCACGCTTGGCCGGCCGCGAGCTTGCGCCAACGTCCGTCGACGAAGACCTCGCCCTGCCCAGACAGGCAGGCCATGAAGAACGCCCCGCTCTGCTGTCGACGCACGATCGCATAAGGCGGCAGCATTTCAGCCGTCCCAACGTGCGTGATCTCGAAATGCGACAGCTCCGCGCAACGCACCGACTCCCGCACCCAAGGACGCGGGTCGCGCACCTCGGCGCTGACGACCGACTGCCGCTGGGACCGCGGGTTCTCGATGTCCGTTTCAAGGTGACGGAGTTGCGTCTCAAAAGGGGTATTTGATTGGCGGTCAGGCACCACACCCCTTGAATAGGCCCCGGTCGACCGTGGGGCAACCCATTCCTATCGACCCCCGCTGAACACACATTTCACCCTCCCAACTCTGATCACACCTATGCCCAACCCCTGGACCGGAAAAGGAAACCCTTACACCCGCACCGAAGTCATCGAGCGCCTCCGCGACACGATGTCCAAGGGCAAGGCGATCATCGCCGCCGGCGCCGGCACCGGCATCAGCGCGAAGTTCATCGAACGCGGCGGCGCCGACCTCGTCATCGTCTACAACTCCGGCCGCTTCCGCATGGCCGGCCACGGCTCGACCGCCGGCATGATGGCCTACGGTGACGCCAACGCCGTCGCCATGGAGATCGGCGAATACGAAGTCCTCCCCGTCGTCGAGGAGATCCCCGTCATCTGCGGCGTCCACGCCACCGACCCGCGCCGCCGCATGTGGCATTGGCTCGGCAAGGTGAAGGACATGGGCTTCTCCGGCATCAACAACTTCCCGACGCACACCATCATCGACGGCAAGTTCCGCCAGATCCTCGAGGAGACCGGCATGAGCGTGAAGAAGGAGTTCGAGACCGTCGCCCTCGCCCGCAAGATGGAGATGTTCACCATCGTCTACGTCGGTTCGCCCGAGGAATCGAAGGCCATGGCCGAAGCCGGCGCCGACGTCATCATCGCCCACGTGGGCACCACGGTCGGCGGTTCCATCGGCGTGACCAACGCCACGATGAGCCTGCCGGAAGCCGCCAAGATCACCCAGGGCATCATCGACGCCGCCAAGTCCGTCCGCAAGGACCTCATCTTCCTCAGCCACGGCGGTCCGATCAACACGCCCGAGGACGCCGCCTTCATCAACGAGCACACCGACACCGATGGGTTCGTCGGCGCCTCGAGCCTGGAGCGCATGGCGGTCGAGCAGTCGCTCACCGACCTCACCAAGCGCTTCAAGCAGATCCCGGTGAAGCGTAAGCACTTCTAAGCCTCCCCGCCATGGCCACGATCGCAGTACTCGGCACCCTCGATTCCAAGGGTGAGGAACACGCTTTTGTCGCCGGGCTCATCGCCGCCCGCGGCCACCGCCCCCTGCTGATCGACGTCGGCACGGGCGGTCCCGCGACGGTCGTGCCGGACATCACCCGCGAGCAGGTCGCCGCCGCGGCCGGGATCGACCTCGCCGCGCTGCTGGCCCGAAAGGACCGCGGCGAATGCGTGGTCGCCATGACCAAGGCCGCGCCCGCGATGCTGGCGCAGCTGGCTTCCGCCGGCCGCATCCAAGGCGTCATCTCCCTCGGCGGCGGGGGCGGCACCGCCATCGGCACGGCCGCCATGCGCGCCCTGCCCCTCGGCTTCCCCAAGCTGATGGTGTCGACGCTCGCCGCCGGCAACGTCGCCCCCTACCTCGGCACGAAGGACATCACCATGATGCCCAGCATCGCCGACGTGGCCGGGCTCAACCGCCTCTCGCGCACGATCTTCACCCGGGCCGCCGGCGCCATCTGCGGCATGGTCGAAGCCGAGCCCGTCATCGACTCCGCCCGTCCGCTGGTCGTGGCCAGCATGTTCGGCAACACCACGGCCTGCGTCACCGAAGCCAAGAAGGTCCTCGAGGCCGCGGGCTACGAAGTGCTCGTCTTCGCCGCCACTGGCGCGGGTGGCCGCATCATGGAGTCGGTCATCGAAAGCGGCATCGTCGCCGGCGTGCTCGACCTCACCACGACCGAATGGGCCGACGAACTCGTCGGCGGCGTGCTCAACGCCGGCCCAGAACGCATGGACGCCGCCGCCAAGGCCCGAGTGCCTGTCGTGGTCGGCCCAGGCTGCCTCGACATGGTCAACTTCGGCGAACAGGCCTCGGTGCCGGCCCAGTTCGCCGGCCGGACGTTCTACATCCACAACCCGCAAGTGACGCTCATGCGCACCACGGCAAAGGAATGCACGGAGCTCGGCCGCATCGTGGCCCAAAAGGCCAACGCGTACACCGCCGGGGCCGTCATCATGGTCCCGACCAAGGCCATCAGCGTCATCAGCGCCGAAGGGAAACCCTTCCATGACGCTGCCGCCGACGAAGCGCTCTTCACCGCGCTCAAGCAGCACGCGAAAGTGCCGGTCCGCGAGTTCGCCGAAGAAATCAACAGCCCGACGTTCGCCCAAGCCTGCGCCCACCAGCTGATCGAGCTGATGAAAGCGAAGAAGTAAGCCGGCAGGTCGAGCGAGGCTTGCCCTCCGGCGGGTTGCGTCTTTTGTGCTGGGATGCGTCTGTGCGCCCTTCTCTCCTTGGCCTTCGGCCTCTGCCTTGGCGTCTCGGCGAAGGAGCTCTTCGTCGCGCCGAACGGCTCCGACGAACAGGCCGGCACGCTCGACAAGCCGCTGGCTTCGTTGATGAAGGCCCAAGACCTCGCCGCCCCGGGCGACACGGTCTGGATCCGCGGGGGGACTTACAAGGCGAAGCCCGACCAAAGCGCCAAGACCCAGCGCATCTGGACCTACATCTACTACTTCAGCAAGAGCGGCAAAGCCGGCCAGCCGATCCGCTATTGGGCCTATCAGGACGAGAAGCCGGTCTTCGACTGCTCCGACGTGAAGCCGGCCAACCGTCGCATCAACGCTTTCCAGGTCATGGGCTCTTGGCTGCACTTCCGCGGCTTCGAGGTCACTGGGACGCAGGTCAACTTCAAGGGCCACGGGCAATCCTGCAACCTCGAGAACCACGGCAGCCACAACATCATCGAGCGGCTCAGCCTGCACGATAGCCAGGCCATCGGCATCTACGCCCTCGACGGCTCGGACAACCTCTTCCTGAACTGCGACGCCTACAACAACTACGACTACACGTCGGAGGACGCCCGCGGCGGCAACGTCGATGGCTTTGGCTGCCATCCGTCCAAGGGCGCGACGAACAACGTCTTCCGCGGCTGCCGCGCCTGGTTCAACAGCGACGACGGGTACGACTGCATCTCCTCCCGCGAAGCCGTCCGCTTCGAGAACTGCTGGGCGCTCTACAACGGCTACGGCCCGAAGTTCGAAAAGCACGGCGACGGCAACGGCTTCAAGGTCGGCGGCTACGGCAACACCCCGCTCCAACCTGTCCCGAATCCCGCCCCGCGCCACGTGACCGAGGGCTGCCTCGCGGTCCGCAACAAAGCCAGCGGCTTCTACGCCAACCACCACCTCATGGGGGGCGACTGGTCCTACAACTCGGCCTACCGCAACGCCAACGACTTCAACTTCCTGATGCGTCCGCCGGACAACTCCGAGGAGATGGACGGCGCTGGCCATCGGATCATCGGCAACCTCAGCTACCGCGGCCTCCGCGATGTGACCCGCCTGAACGCAGCCAAGTGCGACCTGAAGGACAATGCGTTCGCCTCCGAGAAGAAGTTCACCGAGGGCTCCTTCGAAAGCCTCGATGAAGCCGCGCTCATCGGACCACGCGAAGCCGACGGCAGCCTGCCGAAGGTTGCTTTCCTGAAGCCGAAGGACCCTAAGCTGGCCAGCGAAGCCGGCTATACGGCCTACGCGGGCAAGAAGGCCAGCAAGTGAAGGAGACCACTCCCCAGACGCCGACCGTCTCGTTACGATGGGTCTATGTCGCGATGGGCTTCAACCTCGTCGCCTGGGGCATGTCGTGGGTCAACGTCCGCGCCATCGTCCATGAAGTCGGCTCCGGCGAACTCGGGGCGCTGCGTTACCTCATCGCCTCGACGGTCATGCTCACGGTTTGGCTGGGCCGCGGCCGGCCCGTGCCCGCGTTGCGCGACGTCCCGCTCATCGCCTTGCTGGGGATCTTCGGGTTCACGCTGTACAACTTGGGCATCAATTTTGGCGAACGCACCGTCGACGCCTGCACCGGGTCGATGCTCATCTCCTGCGTCCCCATCCTGGTCGTGCTCTTCGGTGTACTCAGCGGGCGCGAACAGGTGACGGCGTTCGCTTGGCTCGGGATCCTCGTCTCGATGCTTGGGGTCGCCTTCACGTCCGGTGTCTTCCAGCAAGGGCTCGCGTTCAACCAAGGCACGGCGTTCATCTTCGGCTCCGCCGTCTGCGCCGCCGTCCAGACGGTCCTGAGCAAGGCCCTGACCAAGCGTTACGCAGCCATCGACGTGACCACGTGGGCCATCCTGTTCGGGACCCTCGGCCTGCTGCCGTTCAGCCACGACCTGCCGGGCACCGCGGCACGCCTCACCCCGCACGCGTGGGGCCACCTGCTCTTCCTCGGCGTCGTCCCCGCGGCCTTGTGCTACACGCTCTGGGCCTGGGTGCTGCAACGCCTGCCGATCACCACCGTGATGGGCTCGGTCTACGTCATCCCGCTCTTTTCGGTGCTCTTCGGCTGGGCCATCCTGGGCGAACAGCCCGGCGCAGCCGCGCTGACCGGCGGCCTGCTGACGTTGGTCGGCGTCGCGATCGTGCAGACGCTCGGGGCGCCCAAGGCTAAAGCCGACGCGGCTTAGTTGCCGCGGTATTCCCAGGCTTCGTTGAAGAAACCGGCGTCGACGATCTGACCAGGCTTCAGCGCGTTCGGCGGCGTGTTCAGGTCGACCACCGCCCAATCCGGGAGCTTCGGCACCTGCCGCGCGTTGTTGAGGTAGTCGTATTCGCGGTAGGTGAAGCAGCTGTTGATGACGACGTACTTCTGCGGGTTAAGCGGGTTGGGGTAGACCAAGATCGGCGCGTGGTCGGCGGCGGTGTAGGTCTTGCCGTTGACGACGAGCTTGTCGGCGGTCCACTGCAGCGGGAGCTTGGCCACGACGCGGGCCAGCAGCGCGTTGCTCTGCGGATCGCCCCACAGCACGAGGTTGTTGGCGGCGATATCCTCATCCTTCACGTCCTTGTCCAACTTCACCGGGGCGAAACCGCGGAACTGGCGGCGCCATTCCCAGGAAGCGCGCTCCATCTCGGACTTGGCCCAAGCGCCCGCCTTCTCGTTCATGGCCTTGCCCGAGGGCGAGACGAAGAGGAAGGCGTCCATGAAGGCGTCGTCGATCGGGCCCGAGAGGCCGTGCTTCTTGACCAGGCCGCCTTCCGGCAAGGCCTTGACCAAGGTCCAGCGGCCCTTGCTGTGGGTCAGCGTCGCTTTCCACGAACGGTCCGACGCCGGGCGCGGGCCATCGATGTCCTGCCCGTCGATATGGATGACGACCTTTTCGCGCACGTCGAACGGCGCCTGGCCGGAGGCCATGTCGAGCGTCAGGGCGGCGACATTGTTCGTCTTCACGGTGACGGCCGACTCCTTGTTGGAGACCTCGGCGATCACGCGGGCGGCCTCCCACTGGGTCTCCATGCGGTCGACCTGCACCCAGTGCATGCGGTGGTAGCGGAGGAAATACGTAACGAAGCTGACTTCCGTCGGGAAGGCCTTGCGTCCTTGGGCCGCGATGGCGTTGAGGCGGCGCTCGATCTCGACGAAGGAATCGGGGTGGATCTTGTGGGCCGTCTGCGGGCCGATGATGTGCACGAGGTCGATGTTCTCGGCCAAGAGGTGCTTGGCCATGATGTCCGCGGCCTGCTTCTGCTTATCGATCTCGCCGCTGTAGGCGATGGTCGGGGCGTTGGCGAAATTGGCGGCCACATCGGTGGCGTTATACCAGGACCAGAGGGTCTGCTGGTAGGCCGGGATCTTCGACACGTCTTCCGACTGGAAGACGTTCAGGAACTGCGGGGTCTCGGAGAAACCGGCGCCCGGGTTGATGGCGCACCAGCGGTCGAGCTCAGCTCGCTGAGCGTCTCGCCACGGCCATGGCACCAGAAGTCGAGGCGCAGCGGCACGCCGACATAGGATTCGGGCACGACGATGCCGTAGGGCTGGATCGAGCCATCGATGCGGGAGCGGTAGGCGCGCACGACCGGGCCCTTCTGCGTGGTCCAGGGCGCCTCGCCCTTGGCGAAGGCGGCCGCGCGGGCCTTGCCCTCGGCGATCAGCTCATGGGCGGTCTTGAATTCGGTGTTCTTGAAGAACTCGTTGTAGCGCACAGCCCAGTCGACGGCCTTATGGAAGACCTCGAGGTCGGGCAGCAGCTCGGCCAAGCGCGGGTTCTTGGCTTGGGCCTTGGCGGCGTTGTCGATGGCGACGCGGAGCTCGATGACGCCCTGTTGGATGGCCTTCTTATCGGCCTCGGGCACCGGGACGCCGGGCGGCGGGATCGGGCGGACGGCTTCGGCGAGGTTATCCTTCGGGCCATCGGCGAAGACGACGGTGGCGAGCAAAAGCAGCAGGAACGGGCGCATGACGGGTGGGGATGGGGCGATTTGAACGGATGGAGGCGGAGGAAGGAAGGACATTCCGGCGCCGGCGGCAGGAAAACCCGCAGGAGGGCCCAGCGAACCTGCCTCCGCCCCCGCCCGGCGTCCATTTGACTCGCCTCCCCTGCCTCGCTTCCTCACTTCTCCGCGACTTGGCTTTACTCAGTCTGCTCGACGTCTACGTCGGTTTCGGCGGCCCACCCGTCCTCGACCACCTCAACCTCCAGATTGAGGAAGGCGAACGCGTCTGCCTGCTAGGCCGCAACGGTGCCGGGAAGTCCACGCTCATGCGCATCGCCGCCGGCGAAAACCCGCCCGATTCCGGCACTGTCACTCAACCCGACGGCGTCCATATCGCCCGCCTCACGCAGGAGATCCCCGAAGACCTGCCCGGCACCGTGCGCGACATCGTCACCTCCGGCCTGCGCGAGGACGACATCTCCGAGGACTGGGAAAAGGACATCCGCGTCGACGACCTCATCGCCCGCCTCGGCCTCCCCGAAGACCGCGCCTTCAACGACCTCTCCGGCGGCCTCAAGCGCCGTTGCCTGCTGGCCAAGGCCCTCGCCGCCAAGCCGGGCCTGCTCCTGCTCGATGAGCCGACCGATAACCTCGATTTGGCGAGCGCCGAAGCGCTCGAAGATGGCCTTGAGGGCTTTGAGGGGACGGTGGTGACGGTGACCCATGATCGTTGGTTTGCCCGTTCGTTTGACCGCTTCTTGGTCTTTGGGGAGGACGGGGTGGTCCGGGAGAGCCCCGAGCCGGTCTGGGAAGCCTGGTAGCCAACTCGCCCGCTTTGACCCGTCCGCTCCAGCGCGGGTAATCTTGCCCGTCGGTCCCCGAACGGGGCCATGGCTCCACTCTTTCGGACAGGGTCTCTTCGGAGAAGTTCGCAAGATCGGGTTCCAGTACTAGATGTGAAAGAAGAGGTTCGGCGTGCGCACGTTTAGCCCCAAGCCTGGCGACATTGATCGTCAGTGGCATGTCATTGATGCAACCGACGTTA
>RFQN01000007.1 GCA_009924965.1 Verrucomicrobiota bacterium | reverse complement strand
GGCCCCAGCCTTGACGGCTTCCATGAGGAAGGTGGTGGTGAGCAGGAACGGGAGATAATGGCGAGATTCGCGGGACACGACGGGGGCGTTGACCTCCATCTGGCCGAGGACCGTCAAGAAGGCCTCGAAGAGGCCATCCGTGGCCAGGAAACTGTCGGGCAAGAGCACGCGGCGGACGACCGAGCACGAAACGTCGCCTTCGTTCCACTGCTCGCCGGAGAGCGAGGCGGCCATGGCCAAATAGCCACGGAGGATGACATGGAAGCCGTTGATGCGCTCGCAGGTGCGGGCGTTCATCTTGTGCGGCATGGCGGAGGAACCGACCTGACCCGGGAGGAAGCCTTCGCTAGCGAGCTCATGGCCAGCCATGAGGCGCAGGGTCTTCGCGAACGAGGAGGGCCCGGACGCGGCGGAAAGGAGCGCCGCGACGACTTCCATGTCCATCGAGCGGGGGTAGACTTGGCCGACGGCCCCGAGGACGTGCGGGATGCCGAGGTGCTTCAGGACGCGTTCTTCGAGCTGACCGACCTTGGCGATGTCGCCCGAGAAGAGCGTGAGCTGATCGAGCTGGGTCCCGACGGCGCCCTTGAGGCCACGGGCGGCGAAGGCACCGAGCGCAGCGTCGACCTGGGCGACGCCCCGGAGGCATTCTTCACCGAACATCGCCCAGCGCTTGCCGACGGTGGTGGGCTGCGCCGCGACGTTGTGCGTGCGGGCGGCGATGAGGAGGTCGCGGTCGGCGTCGGCGCGACGGGCCAAACCAGCCAAAGCGGCCACGGCCTTCGCGCGGATCAACTGGAGCGAGCGGTAGACCTGGAGCTGCTCGACGGATTCGGTGAGGTCGCGGCTGGTCAGGCCCTTGTGGACATGCTGATGGCCGGCGAGGGCGCAGAACTCGTCGATGCGCGCCTTGACGTCGTGGCGGGTGGTCTCCTCGCGCACGCGGATGGACTCGAAGTCGACCTGATCCTTAACGCGCTCATAGGCGGCGATGGCTTCGGCGGGGATGTCGAGGCCGAGGTCGCGCTGGGCCTTCATGACCGCGATCCAATACTCGCGCTCGAGGACGACGCGGCCGCGGGTGGACCAGATCGCCTTCATCGCCGGGGAGGCGTAGCGGTCGGCAAGGACGTTGGGAACGGAATCGTGGTCCATCGGAAAAAGGGTTATAGCAGGGTTAGCGGCGGACGGCAAGCGCTCGGAGGAACAAGGCGCGGACGGCGACCTCCTCGTCGCCCCCGGAATTCGAGATGTCGAAGCATTCGGCACAGCCGAGCTGGGCGTCGATGAGTTCGGGCAAGGTGAAACGGGCCGCGGCCGGGGCCACCTTGTTGCTGATGTACCAGGCGTTCTGGGAGAAGACGTTGGAGGACGACTTCGCGGCCGAACCGAAGGTGGAGCCATGCCGCATCGAGGCGGTCTCGAACGCCCCCTTGGGCAAGCCGGCCTCGGAGACGCGGAAATCGCCCGAGTCGGCGAGGCTGCGGATCTGGATCAGGAGGCGGAGCCGGTTCTGCAGCGCGCTCAGCAGCGGACGGCAGGAATCTTCGTTGAAGAAATAACGGTCCAAGGCTTCCAACGACCAGGCGAGGTCGCGCTCCGCGAAGGCTTCGATGGGTTCGAAGAAGTCGCCTTCGCCGAAGGTCGGTACCAGCAGATGGACGTCGGACTCCTTCAACGTACCGCCAGGGCCGGCGTAGATCGCGAGTTTCTCGGACTCCATCAAGACCATGCGCGTCGACTGTCCGACGCGGCCGATGATGACCTCGGGCACGCCGCGCGCGAACTTCACCCCAGCGTCGCGGAAGGTCTTCTCGATGAGGCCGAGCTGCATGTCGCCCTGCGGGTCATCCTTCGAGAAGGGGTTCTTCGCGGCCGAGGCATGGATGACGAATTCGTTGGCCTTGTCCTTGTAGGCCGCGAGGTCCTTGCGCCGGCCGTCGTAGGGCGTGAACGACAAGATGACGGTGACGGGCCCAGCGCAGGCGGCCGCACCGGCCAGCACGTTGGCCATGGCCTGCTTCACTTCCTCGGAGCGCGAGGGGACGTTGTCGGCGATCCAGTTGACGTTACGCAACCAGACGACCTTGGCGCCGCCGAACATGGACAGTGTGTTCACCGACTCCAGGAACTGGAGCTCGATGCTCAGGGCTTCGTCGACGCGCGTGATGGTCCCGGCGATGATCTCCTTATCGGCCTCGGGGCCGGCCTTCTGCACCGCTTGGTTGTAGAGGGCACGGGCGTCCCGCTCGACGAGGTATTCGTCTTTGCCGGCGACGATGGCGAGGAAAACGGGCATCCGGAGCCAATGTCCCCGCCCACCCCTTGCGTGGCAATCCTAGTCTATCCACAGGGGCGCGAAGTCCCCCCAGTGCCGACCCTTACGCGCCGTGGATGAGGTCCTCGACGCGGTACTTGTTCAGTTTGCGGCGCATGAGGTCGAGGGCGGTGTTGACGGCGCGGAGCTTCACCTGGGCGCGGTCGCCGGGCAAGTGCACGCGGCGCGACCAGACGCCCGTCGGCGAGGCGTAGCCTAAATAGACAGTACCGACCGGGTCGGCGTCCGTGCCGCCGCCGGGGCCGGCGTACCCGGTGACGGCCAAGGCGTAATCGGAGCCGAATTTTTCCGCAGCCGCAGTCGCCATGGCCGCGGCACATTCGGCCGAGACGGCACCATGCTGGGCGAGGATGGATTCCGGGATGCCCAAGATGTTCATCTTGGCGTCGTTGGTGTAGCAGACAGCCGACCCAGCGAAGACCTTGGAGGCTCCCGGGATATCGGTGAAAGCGTCCGCCAGCAGGCCGCCCGTGCAGGACTCGGCCAAGGCCACGGTCTTCTCCAACGAACGCAGGTGCTCGACGACGATGGTCGCGAGGCAGGAATGTCCGGTACAGACGAAGTCTTCGCCGACGGTGTCACGCACTCGGCGGGCGACGGCACAAAGGTCGTCGGCGGTGGCGCCGCTGCCGCCCGAAGAGATGCGGGCATCGACGACGCCGGTGTGCGTGCCGAAGGTAAGCACCATGCCCGGCGCGAGCAACGGACGGACTTTCTCCTCCAACGGCACCGCGCCGATCCCGAAGGTGCGGACCTGCACATAGGCTTCTCCTTGGCACGCGCAACCGATGGAGCGCAAGCGCGGGACGACTTCGGACTCGAACATGGGGCGGAGCTCCAACGACGGGCCAGGGAGCATGACCAAGGCCGTTCGGCCTTTTTGGAAGAAGACGCCCGGAGCGGTGCCGCGGGCATTGGGCAGGCTTTCGCCGCCCCCGGGGACGGCGCATTGGCTGAGATCGGCAGGAGCCACCTTGCGGCCGATGAGTTGGAAGCGTTCTCGCAAGGCCGCTTCGGCTTCCGGCACATGCTTCAACTTCACGCCGAGCGCGGCGGCGACCGAACCGCGGGTATGGTCGTCGGACGTCGGGCCGATGCCACCCGTGGTGACGATCAGGTCATACTGGCCCCAAGCAGCGGCGAGCGTCTCAGCGATTTCCTGTGCTTTGTCGCGGACGATCAGCGAACGCGTGATGGGCAAACCGCGCCGGGCCAACTGTTCCCCCAGCCAAACGAGGTGACCGTTCTCCCGCAGGCCGTCGAGCAGCTCGTCCCCGATGTTGAGGACGAGGACCTGGCGAGGGCGATTATTGCAGGATTCCATTTGCGATGCGGGGGCAGGCCAGCAGGGTTAAGAGGGTCTTTTGGAAATGCAAACCGACCGGGAAGAACTTTCGCCCAAAGCGAAGGCGCGCCGCGCCCCCCGCACCCCCGGCGTGTACCTGATGAAGGACGCCGCCGGGCTGGTGGTCTACGTCGGCAAGGCCAAGGACCTCCGGCGCCGGCTAGACTCGTATTTCGTGACCGCCAGCCGCCTTGCCCCCAAGGTCGCGGCCATGATGGAACGCGTCCGGGACCTCGAATGGCACGAAGTCCGGACCGAAACCGAGGCCTTGCTGCTGGAAGGCAAGCTCATCAAACGCTGGCGGCCGAAGTGGAACATCCTCTTCCGCGACGACAAGCAGTTCCCCCAGATCCGGGTCGACTTGGCCGACCCCATCCCCCGCTTCCGCATCGTCCGGGCCCGCACGACCGAGGCCTGCCGCTACTACGGCCCCTTCCCGCACCAACAGGCGGTCCGCCGCACGTTGACCGAGATGCGCAAGCAGTTCGGCATCATCTTGGCTGAGGCGAACCCCACCCCGCTCCCCGACGGCCGCTGGCGGCTGTTCGACGACGCGCGCGCGGAGATCCAGAAGTTCCCGAACGAGGTCAGCGTGGAAGAATACGCCGAACGCGTCCGCCTCGCCTGCGACTTCCTCGAGGGCAAGGTGGCCGACTGGACGACGCAGGTCGAAGCCGACATGCGCCGGGCCGCGGCCGAACGCGACTACGAGACCGCCGCGAAGATGCGCGACCTCCTCGATGCGCTGACGCGCACGAGCGAGAAGTCGCGACGCTTCCTGCGCGAGAATCCCCTGCCCCGCCGGGACGAGTCCAGCGCGCTGACCGAGCTCGCCGCGCACCTCGAACTGGACCACCCGCCCAGCACCATCGAGTGCTTCGACATCTCGCACATCTCCGGCACGCTCGCCGTGGCCTCGATGGTGCGGTTCGTCGATGGACGCGCGGACAAGAACGGCTACCGCCGCTTCAAGATCAAGACGTTCGAAGGCAATGACGACTTCCGCTCCATGCAGGAAGTGGTCGGGCGGCGCTACACGCGCCTGCACGAGGAGCACCGCGCCTTCCCGGAACTCGTGGTCATCGACGGCGGCCTCGGCCAAGTCGGCGCCGCCCTGGAAGCCTTTAAGGAACACGCGCTCGCCCCACCGCCGCTGATCGGCCTCGCCAAGCGCGAGGAGACCATCGTCTTCCCCGACGGCCGGGAGCTGAAGCTGCCGCGGCACCACGTGGGCCTCGCGCTGCTGATGCGCATCCGCGACGAAGCCCACCGCTTCGCCAACGACTTCAACGCCGACCTCCGGAGCCGCAAGCTGCGCGAATCGGTGCTCGACGAGATGCCGGGACTCGGGCCGAAACGCCGCGACGCCCTCCTGGCCGCGTTCGGCAGCATCCAGAAGCTCCGCAAGGCCACCGTCGAGCAAGTCGCAGAAGTCGACGGCGTCAGCGCCAAGCTGGCCGCCGACGTCGTCGAATACCTCGCGAAACGCGCTTAAGAGGCCGTGCCGACCAACGGACGGGCGGGCACGGAACGCGCCACCAGGTCCGCGATGCGTTCGGCCCCGCGGGCGTCGCCCAAGCCGTCGACGCTGCGCTTCCATTCCTTCCAGACGGCCCAATCGTTGGCGAAGGCCGAAGCGACCACGGCGCGGGCCGACGCCGGGGTGAGCCCGTAGGCGCCGGCGCCATGTTCAGTGATGAGCCGCCCATTGCCGGCTTCCTGTCCGGGGATGACCTGCGTGATGACCATCGGGACGCCCGCAGCGACGCACTCATGGGTCGTCGCGCCGCCGGCCTTGGAGATCACGAGGTGGCTCGAGAGCATGAGCTGCGGGATCCGGTCGGTCCAACCGAGCACTTCGGCGCGGCCAGCGACCGCCTGTTCCACCGCGGCCTTGAAGTCGGCGTCCTTGCCGACGGTCACGACGAGCTCGAGGCCGAGCGTGGAAAGCGCCGCGGCGAGTTCGACCGCGTCGCGCTTGCCCGGATTCAGCATCAAGAGCACACGCGGCTTGGCCTCGCCGGCCACGGCGGAAGAGCGCGGCGCCAGACGCGCGGCGACCGGGAAGCCATACGGCAGGATCTTCGCCGCCGGGACCCCTTGGCGGATCATCACGTCGGCCGTGGCTTGGTTGGGCGTCACGAACCAATCCGAATGCGCGCGATGCCAGGCGCGGTTGACGGAGATGGAATCGGTGACGACGGTGATCAGGCGCGGGCGCGCGGGATCGGCCACGCTCCAGCGGCGGGCCATCATGTAGTTGTAGAGCGGGTAAGCCGAGACGACGACCGGCGGGCGCTGTTCATCCAGGAGGCGGTTCAGCTCACGCTCCACCGGACGCAGGAACGGCAGCGAGGCGCGCACGAGCGGCAAACGGTCGAGGGCCCCGTAGAGGCAACCCCACAAGCGCGGGTAGCGGTTGGCCACGCGGATGTAGCTGTCACGCTGGGACCTGGCCTTTTCGGCGCCATAGGCGTCCAGGAAGAGGTCATGCAGTTTCCCGGAGAAGGCGCCCGACGGATGGTTCGCCAAGGCCTCGACGATGGCCCGGGCGGCGGCGTTATGCCCTTCACCGAAACCCGCGGAAAGGACCGGGACTTCGGTCATCAGGCGACGGTCGCCTCGCGGCGGGCTTCAGGATAGGCCCCGGCCTCATAGGCGGCGCGCTGCGCGGCGATGAGCGCGCGCAGTTCAGCGCGGTCGACGACGCGGAGACGGCCGTCGGCTTCTTCGACGATGGCGGTCAAGGACTCGACCCAGTCGCCCGAGTTCAGGTAGCGCATCTCGCCGATCATCCGGTCTTCGGCCTTGTGGATATGGCCGCACATCACGCCGTCGCAGCCACGGCGGCGGGCCAAGGCCTGCAGGTGCTCCTCGAAGCTGGAGATGAAGCTCACGGCGGACTTCACGCGGCCCTTGATGGCCTGGGAGAGCGAGAAGTACTCCTTGCCGCGCCACGCGCGCCAGCGGTTGTAGAAGCGGTTGAGGTCGAGCAGCAGCTGGTAGCTGATGTCACCGATGACCGCCAGCCAGCGCATCTTGGCCATGACGGTGTCGAACGCGTCGCCATGGATGCAGAGGAAGCGCTTGCCGTCGGCGGTCTCGTGCAGGTGCTCCTCGGCGAGCTCGATGCGGTCGAGGCTCAGCGGGATGAGGCGGCGGATGAAGTCGTCATGGTTGCCGCGGAGGTAGACCACGCGCGTGCCGTCTTTTTCAGCCATCTTCAGGAGGCGGCGGACGACGGCGGTGTGCGCCGGGCCCCAGTGGTTCTTACGCTGCAAGGACCAGAGGTCGACGATGTCACCGTTGAGGATGAGCTTGTCGCAACGGATGCCGCGGAGCACCTCGAGCAGTTCGCGCGCTTGGGCGTCCTTAGTGCCGAGGTGAAGATCCGAAAGCACGAGCGTGCGGAAATGAACCTTGGGACTTAACGGACGGAGTGTGTCTTCCATGGAGACCAAGGATGCCAGCGTTCCGTGACGAACCCGTGGCGAGTCGGCACGTATCTGGTGACTTCCGGGGGAATTGACACTGCATTCACAGGATTACCCACAGCACGCCGTCACACAATCGTAACACTTGTAACAACATGATGTGACGAATGTTACAGATGTGTGACGAACTGGGATTGCCCTCGGCAACTAGGATGGCCTTTAAGGGCGCACACCCCACACACCCATGAAAGACTTCCTCAAGAAGGTCATCGGCAAAGACGAAAAGTTCTACGAACTCCTGGAAGCCAGCGCGGACGAGGCCCAGAAGAGCGCCAAGTCGCTCTCCAAGCTCTACGCCCAGGTCGGCAAGCCCGACTTCGAGCAGCGCTTCACCGAACTCGTCGTGGCCCGCCGCAACGACAAGCGCATCGGCCTCTCCATCACCCAAGAGCTCTGCCTCACCTTCGTGACGCCCCTCGAGCGCGAGGACATCGAAGCCCTCGCCAACGCCCTCTACAAGATCCCGAAGACCTGCGAGAAGATCGGCGAGCGTCTCGCCATCTGCCCGTCGCAGTTCTCGACCGACATCGTCGACAAGCAGGTCCGCATGCTCGAGCAAGCCACCGAAGTCACCGCCCGCCTCGTCGGCCGCCTCCGCAAGCTCTCCAACGTCGAAGAAATCCAGGACGACTATGAGACCTTGCAGACGATCGAAGGCGACGCCGACCGCCTCATGGTCGGCCTGCTCCGCGACCTCTACCAGGGCAACGTCGACGCCAAGGAAGTCGTCGTGCTCAAGGACATCTACGAACTGCTCGAGCGCGCCATCGACCATTGCCGCGACGCCGGCAAGGTCGTGTTCCAGATCGCCCTCAAGTACGCCTAAGCCGCCCGCCCGCCTCCGGCTATGGATCCTTTCCTGTTGATGCTGTTGGTCATCGTGGTGGCCGTGGTGTTTGAATACATCAACGGCTTCCATGATGCGGCCAACGCCATCGCGACCGTCGTCTCGACCCGCGTCCTGACGCCCCGCCAGGCGATCATGCTGGCGGCCGCGACCAACCTCATCGGCGCCTTCTGGGGCACCGCGGTGGCCAAGACCATCTACTCGGGCTACATCGACCTCGCCGGCGGCTTCCAGGTCGCCCAGCTCGCCATCGCCTGCGGCCTGATGGGCGGCATCGTCTGGAACCTCATCACTTGGTGGTTCGGGATCCCCTCCAGTTCCTCCCACGCCCTCATCGGCGGCCTCTGCGGCGGCGTGCTCGGCCAAACCCACCTCACCTGGGGTCGCCTCATCTGGGATGGCACCGACGCGGCCGGCAAGTCCGTCGGGCTCTGGCCCAAGCTGATCAAGCCGATGGTGATTTCGCCGTTCATCGGCTTCACGCTCGGGGTCATCTTCATGCTGCTGCTGACGATGCTCATCGTGAAGCTCACCGTCCGGCCCAGCATCGTCGGCAAGGTCTTCGGCAAGCTGCAGTTGGTGTCCGCAGGGCTCATGGGCTTCTCGCACGGCTCCAACGATGCCCAGAAGACCGTCGGCATCATCACCTTCGCGCTCATCGTCGGCGTCGGCGCCGGCGCCTTCGACCCAGCCCATGCGCCCTATTGGGCCAAGTACCTCAAGCCCGAGCTCAACGCCAAGGGCACCGTCGACCATGTCCCGACCTGGATCATCGTGCTCTGCGCGGTGACGATGGCGGCCGGCACCGCCGCCGGCGGCTGGCGCATCATCCGCACGATGGGCCACAAGATGGTCAAACTGCAGCCGGTCCACGGCTTCGCCGCCGAAACCGCGGCGGCTATCACGATCACGGGCGCCTCCGAACTGGGCATCCCGCTGTCCACGACGCACGTCATCTCGACCTCCATCCTCGGCGTCGGCGCGACCAAGCGCTTCGATGCGGTGAAGTGGGGCCTCGTGGGCCGCATCGTCTGGGCCTGGGTCCTGACGATCCCGATCACGCTCACGCTGGGCTACCTGTTCTTCCGCGCCTGCGTGTTGGTGGGCTGGGCCAACTAAGCAGAGAACAGCCGGACAAGGAGACGAAGGGTGCGCCCTTCGTCTCTTTTATTTTTGGACCCCAACGCGTGTGGCCCACGCGTCCCACAAGGCGGCGAGCTCAGCGGTCTTGGCGGGCTCGCGCGCGGCGAGGTCATGCTCCTCGCCGGGGTCCTGCGAAAGGTCGAAGAGCTGCCACTGCACGGGCTCGGCCTGGCGTTTGCCCCAGACGAGTTTCCAACGGCCCAAGCGATACCCGCGCGCGCCTTCATGCGCCGTGGGAATCCCGCGTTCGGGCATTTCCTCGCCGCGCAGCACCGGCACGAGGGAGACGCCCGACAGGGGCTTCAGCGTCACGCCCGCGATGGCCGGCGGTCGGACCGCGCCCGTGGCCTCCGCGAGGGTCGGGAAGAAGTCCATGACGTGGGCCGGGGCCCGCACCCACGCGCTGCGCGCCGGCCAGGCCGCGGGCCAAGATGCGATGAAGGGCGAGGCGATGCCACCCTCGCTGCAGAAGTGCTTGTACATCGCGAGGGGCGTGTTGCCGAGGTTCGCCCAACCGGAGCCATACGAGGAGAATGAACCAGGCTGCCCCATCTGCGCGAGCTGTTCGCCCGTGTGCAGCGTCGTCTGGCCCGTGCGCGACGCGCCGTCGAAACCGAACGGGCCCCACTCATAGCAGGCCCCGTTGTCGCTGGTGAAAAGAATCAGCGTGTTTGCGAGTTCGCCACTGGCCTCCAGGTCGGCGAGGATCCGTCCGACACCGCGGTCGACGTGCTCCACCATGGCGGCGAAGGTCGCCATCCGGCGCGCCAGGTCTTCGCGGCGGTCGGCGGGGAGGCTCTCCCACGCGGGGTTCGGCTGCCCCGCATAGCCGTTGGCGATGTCGGCCCGATCGACCGGCACGCGGGCGCGGGCCGGCAACGTCGCCGCGGCGGGGACGAGGCCGAGCTTCTTCATGCGCTCGAAACGCTCCGCCCGCAGCACGTCCCAGCCGCGCCGATAGGTCGCGAGATGACGCTCGATGGAGGCTTGGGGGGCTTGCAACGGGAAGTGCGGCGACGAATGCGCGAGGTACAGGAACCACGGTTTGGTCTTGTCGGCACGGGCCTGCCGGAGGAATTCGCAGGCGTAGTCGGTGAAGACGTCCGTCGCATAGAAACGGCCGGCGCCATAGGCGAGCTCGGGTGGCTCGGTCGCCGGCAGGCGCACGTATTTGGCCGGATTCCACTGCCCTTCCGAGTGCGCGCCGAAATCCTTGAACCCGAAGTAATGCTGGAAGCCGCGCTCGATCGGCCCCGGCGAACCCATGTGCCACTTGCCCACCATCCACGTGCTGTAGCCGCGGGCAGCGAGGAGCTCGGGAATCGTCTGGTTGCTGGCCAGCAGGTGGCCGGTATAGGCTTCGCCGGCGTTGGGCGTCGGCTTGGAGCGGACAAAATCACCGATGCCCGCTTCATGCGGATGCAGGCCCGTCAACAGCGATGCGCGGGTCGGACAGCACCGCGCGGAGTTGTAGCACTTCTCGAAGCGCACGCCAGTGGCGGCGAGCCGATCGATGTTCGGCGTCGGGATCTCGCCGCCGTAGCACCCGAGGTCCGAGTAGCCCAGGTCATCGACAAGGATGACGAGCACGTTCGGCGGCCGCGCATCCGGCGCGGCGCAGGCCGTGACCCAAGCGATGCAGAGCCAGAGCCAGGACTTCATCGGAGTGGGTGCAAGAGGGGCAGGCGCTTCCCCGCCCCGACTTCCGCCAAGGCCTGCTCGTACTTGGGGTCGGCGTAGACCTGGGCGGCGCGGCGCAACAGCGGCGCGAGCTCCGCCGCCTTCTGGTCGCGGATCTGTTCGTAAGGCCAAGGCTGCGCGGCCTTGCCGCAGAAAGGCAGGAGGTAGTCCAGCGCGGCGCGCAGGGTGCGGCCGTCGCGGACAGACGCGCGCCATAGGTCGACGTCGGCGTGCTCCCCGAGGGTCGCGAGCTGCGCATGCGCTTCGAGGTTGAAGCAGGAGTAGGAGAAAGAGGCCGTGCGCGTGATTTCCAACGGCTGCTTGCCCGAAGGGTCCACCTGCACCGAGAGCCGGCGGGCCGGGACCGCGCGCAGGATGTCTTGGGCCACGGCCTTACGCCCCACGATCAGCGCGAGCTTGGCCGCCTGCACGTCGAACCAGGTGCCATGGTTGTTCTTGGCGGCGGCTTCATCCTTGCCGGGCTTGCTCGTCAGCAGCCAATCGAGGAACTGCTCCGCCCACCGATCCAGCGCCTGCTGGTCGGTGGCGGACCACGCGGCCGAACCTGAGAGCAGGCTCGCGGCATCGAGCGCTTCCACCAAGCTACGCGCCTCGAGGATGCCCGTACCCCGGCCATCGTTCGCGCCGAGCACCGCCTGCGCGTAGGCGAAGCGCGGTGTCATGCGCGTGGCTTCGTCCAAACACCACACACGCAAGAAGCGCGCCGCCTGGGCGGCGTATTCCGGCTTGCCCGTGAAGTGGTAGGCCAAGGCGAGCGTCTCGACGGCGCTGCCCAACTCGCGGATGCGCACCGTGTCGTTGTTCTCGGGCGCATGTGCCTCCGGGTTTACCTTCCCATCCTTGCGCACGTACGGCAGGCCATCGGCGGTCGCGGGATTGGGCCAGAAATACGGCGCCATGCTCATGTAGTCGTGCTTATCGCCGCTCGGCGGGACCTTCTTCTTCTCCGTGACGCTCGGCGGCGCGAGCAAGAGCGCCTTATCGGCGTCGGACACCAGGCGCTTGAGCGCCGCAGCGGTTTCGGCGTCACCCGCCTTGAGCGCGGCCTTGGCCTTCTCCAAGGCACCCGGCGCGACGGCATAATAGGGACGCGCGGGCCGTTCAGCCGCGGAGGCCAGGACCGCGCCAAGCAGGAGCAGGCAGACCCTCATCGACGAGAAACCTCGAGGCCCATCCAGCGGACGGCGTTCTCGATGACCTTCAGGGTCTCGGCCTGCTGGTAGATGGGATAAGTCTCATGGCCGGGACGGAAATAGAACACGTCGCCCTGCCCGACCTTCCACAGCGAGCCACTGCGAAAATGCTCACCTTTGTCCCATTTTTCCTCGAAAATCACGTTATCCGGGGTCGGTACCCAAAACGGCTCGCCATACATTTCGGTCTGCGGGATGTCCCACTTGGCCGGCAAGCCGGCGGCGATCGGATGCGCGGGCTGGAGCGTCGTGACGTGCGCAGGCGCGCCGTCCGCCCGGTAGGTCGGGAAGACGCATTGCGGCAACGTCAGCTGCCAAACTTCGCCGACCTTGCGTACGTTGGGCGTCGCCGGCGTCCCCTTCTTGGGGATCACCCGGTAGGGCTTATCGTTGAGGTAAACCCATTTGGCCGTCGCGCGTTCGGCGGCTGGGACTTGCGCGAGGGCATCGGCCTTGGCGCGCTCCTGCATCAGACGGACGAACGGCTTGGCCCAATGGGCTGAGTGCAAAGCGACCAAGCCGGTCTTGCCGGCCATGACCCGCTGGACCAAGGCTTCCATCCGGGCGTCGTTCTGGTCGAGGGGCCGCTTATGGCACCAGAACACCACGACATCCGTGGCCGCCAAGGTCGCGTCGTCCAACCCCTGCTCAGGGTCGTCGATCCCGACCGACTTGACCGATAGCCCAGGCTGGGCGGAAAGATGCTTGGCCAGGGTGTCGCCCAAGAAGGCCCCCGCATACCCCTTTTTCTGCTCGGGTTGGCGCTCATCCCAGACCAGGACGCGAACGGGGGCCGAGGCGGCGGAGAGGGCCAAGCAGGAGGCCAGCCAGAAGAGGGCGAGACGGGACATCATCGGGGTACAAGTATCCCTACCCCATCCGCTCGCCATGAAAAGTCCCAAGTCCAGCACCGACCCGAGAAAATCGGTTAAAAATGTGCTTTTTGCCCTTCCGTCTTGCTCCCAAGGGGGGCTGTCCTAACTTGCGGCCAACGACCATGGTCAAATCCGATTTCGGTTATAACAGCAAGGTGGAGGGCGAAGTCATCGTGACCCGCGCCGATGCCGTCGTGAACTGGGTGCGCAGCCACTCCGTCTGGCCGATGCCGATGGGCTTGGCCTGCTGCGCCATCGAGCTCATGGGCGCCGGCGGCTCCCGCTTCGACATCTCCCGCTTCGGCATGGAAGTCATGCGCTTCTCCCCCCGCCAAGCCGACTGCATGATCGTGGCCGGCACGGTCACCTACAAGATGGCCGAAGTCGTCCGCCGCATCTACGACCAGATGGCCGAGCCCAAGTGGGTCGTCGCCATGGGCGCCTGCGCTTCGACCGGCGGCATGTACCGCTCCTACGCGACGCTCCAAGGCGTCGACAACATCGTCCCGGTGGACATCTACATCTCCGGTTGCCCGCCCCGCCCTGAAGCCCTGCTCGACGGCATGATGCTGCTGCAGGAAAAGATCCGCCAGGAAGGCGGCTCGCTCAAGCGCACTTTCCGCGGCCGCACCGTCGAAACCAAGATCGTCCGCTGATCATGGAAGCCGCCGTCCTGACCGACCGTTTCCCGCGCACGCAGGTCCTTGCCTCCAAGGACATGCCGACCTACCAGATCGCCGCGGAAGACCTCGTCGCCGCCGTCCGCTTCCTCCGTGACGCCCAAGGCTTCGACCTCCTCGCCGACCTCTGCGGCATCGACTGGAAGGACCGCACGCCGCGCTTCGGCGTCGTTCTCCACCTCCTCAGCACGACGCACAAGGAATACGTCCGCCTCCACGTGGCCGCCGTCGACGACGCCGTGCCGAGCGTCTCTTCCGTGCATCCCGGCGCCAACTGGCACGAGCGCGAAGCGTTCGACATGTTCGGCATCCGCTTCGAGGGCCACCCCGACCCGCGCCGCATCCTGATGTGGGACGCCTACCCTTACCACCCGCTCCGCAAGGAGT
Source organism: Verrucomicrobiota bacterium (assembly GCA_009924965.1). Lineage (GTDB taxonomy): Bacteria > Verrucomicrobiota > Verrucomicrobiia > Opitutales > UBA953 > UBA953. Next base: position 2,495 of record RFQN01000007.1, on the reverse strand, counting down.
TCCCGCTCGCCGGCATCGAAGTGCCGCTCCCCGCGGCCGACGTCGCCGAAGTCACCGGCCAAGGCGTCGAACCCGCGCCGATGATGGGCGGACCGTTCGTCTCGCCCGGCGGCAAGATGTCGCAGGCGGAACCGAGCGCGCTCGACCAATCCTGGAACGAGCAAAAGCCCAAGGCCTAAGACCCTTACCGACGTGAAGACCACCAAGGAAATTTCCCTCGGCGACATCGCCGCCCGCTCCGAAGAACTCAGCGGCGAGAACATGACCCTGAACATGGGTCCCTCGCACCCGGCCACGCACGGCGTGCTCCGCCTGAGCCTCGAGCTCGACGGCGACAAGGTCGTGAAGTGCGACCCGGTCATCGGCTACCTGCACCGCGGCGACGAGAAGATCGCGGAGAACATGACGTATAACCAGTTCGTGCCCTACACGGACCGTCTGGACTACCTCGCCCCGCTCGCCAACAACGTCGCCTACGCCATCGCCGTCGAGAAGCTCGCCGGCCTCAAGATGCCCGCCCGCTGCGAGGCGATCCGCGTCGTCTGCTGCGAGATGGCCCGCATCTCGTCCCACCTGCTCGGCCTCGGCGTCTACGCGATGGATACCGGCGCCTGGACGGTGTTCATGTACACCTTCAACGAGCGCGAGAAGCTCTACTCGCTCTTCGAGGAGCTCACCGGCGCCCGCTTCACCACGAGCTACACGCGCATCGGCGGCCTGACCCGCGACCTGCCCGAGGGCTGGCTGCAGAAGGTCGAAGCCTTCTGCGACGGCGTCCTCAAGACCATCGACGAGGTGGACAAGCTCCTCACGCGTAACGGCATCTTCCTGGAACGCACCGAAGGCATCGCCCCGATCTCCAAGGAGCTCGCCCTCGCCTACGGCCTCACCGGCCCGAACCTCCGCGCCTCCGGCGTCGGCTTCGACCTCCGCAAGGACAAGCCCTACTCCGGCTACGAGCAGTATGACTTCGACGTGCCCGTGGGCACGAAGGGCGACTGCTTCGACCGCTACCTCGTCCGCATGGAAGAGGTCCGCCAGTCCGTCCGCATCCTCCGCCAAGCCTGCAAGAACATGCCGGGCGGCGCGTGGTACGCCGAGGACGCCAAGAAGATTTTCCTGCCGCCGAAGGCCAAGGTCATGACGAAGATGGAGGAGCTCATCCAGAACTTCATGATCGTCACCGAGGGCCCGCAGATCCCGGCCGGCGAAGTCTACTTCGAAGCCGAGAACCCGAAGGGCGCGCTGGGCTTCTACGTCGTCTCCAACGGCGGCGGCGTCCCCTACCGCCTGCGCATCCGCGGGCCGAGCTTCGTCTCGCTCTCGATCCTGCCCGCCATCGTCCCCGGCAACTACCTCACCGACATCGCTTCCATCCTCGGTTCGCTCGACTTCGTCATGGGCGAATGCGACCGCTAAACGCCATGCACGAAACCACTCCTTCCGCCCCCGCCCGCGCCCTCAAGCCTGAGACGCTCGCCAAGGCCCCCGCCATCGTCGCGCAGTACCCGCAGAAGCGCAGCGCCACGATGCCCTTGCTGCACCTCGTGCAGGAAGACCGCGGCCACATCACCCAGGAGGACATGCACTGGGTGGCCGAGCAGGTCGGCGTGACCCCGATGCAGGTGCTCGAGGTCGTGACGTTCTACCCGATGTTCCGCCAGCACCCGATCGGCCGCCGCCACGTGCGCGTCTGCCGCACGCTGTCCTGCGCCCTCCGCGGTTCCTACGCCTTGATGGCCGAGCTGGAGAAGTCCCTCAACTGCCAGCGCGGCGCGACCTCGCCCGACGGCAACTTCACCCTCGAGTTCGTCGAGTGCATTGCCGACTGCGGCTGCGGCCCGGTCGTCCATGTCGACGGCGCCATGCACGAGAACGTGAAGCCCGAAGACGCCGCGGCGTTCACGCAGCAGCTCAAGGCCACGCTCACCGACCCGACCTACGGCCAGAAACCTCCCGTCCCCGGCACGCCCGAGTGGAACGGCTAATCTCCATACCTTAGCGACATGTCCGCCGTCGAACGCCCCCTCATCTACGCCAACCTCCGGAAGCCCGGGTACACCGTCGACCTCGACTGCTACCTGAAGCACGGCGGCTACGAGGCCCTCAAGAAGGCCGTGGCGATGAAGCCCGAAGAAGTCTGCAAGGAAGTCGAGACGTCCGGCCTGCGCGGCCGCGGCGGCGCGGGTTTCCCGACGGGCATGAAGTGGAAGTTCCTGGACCGGAAGTCCGGCAAGCCCGCCTACCTCGTCGTCAACGCCGACGAATCCGAGCCCGGCACCTACAAGGACCGCCAGATCATCTACCGCGACCCGCACCAGATGCTGGAAGGCATCGCCATCACGGCGTGGGCTATCCAGGCCAAGCAGGCGTTCATCTACATCCGCGGCGAATTCATCCACGGTGCCAAGATCCTCGAGAACGCCATCGCCGAAGCGAAGGCCAAGGGCTTCCTCGGCCAGAACATCCTCGGCTCGGGCTACTCCTGCGAGGTC
>RFQN01000060.1 GCA_009924965.1 Verrucomicrobiota bacterium | reverse complement strand
GCCGCCGTCGCTGGCGAGGGTCGTCACCATGAGGCCGCGGGCCATGAGCTTCTGGCGGGCCTGCTCATCGCTGGCGGCTTCGATCTTACCGGAGGTCTGCGCGCCGTTACGGTCGATGGCGCTGTACTTGTATTCGGGCATGGGAGTGGGGGTTGGTTAAAGGTTAGGTGTACTTGAGGACTTCTTCGATGGTCGTGTGGCCGTCGAAGATGCAGCGGAGGCCGTCTTCGCGGAGCGGACGCATGCCCACTTCGATCGCCTTCTGCTTGAGGACGAGGGTCGGGGCGCGCTGGGTGATCATCGTGCGGAGGGCGTCGCTGATCGTCATGAGTTCGAAGAGGCCTTGGCGGCCGCGGTAACCGGAACGGCTGCACTCGGCGCAACCCTTGCCGAAGTAGAACTTCTTGTTGGCGATCTCGAGCGCATCGACGTCGAGCATGTTGATGACTTCCTTGTCCGGCTCATAGGCCGTGCGGCAGCCCTTGCAGATGCGGCGCAAGAGGCGCTGGGCGAGCACGCCTTCGAGCGAGGCGGAGATGAGGAACGGCTCCAGGCCCATATCGATGAGACGGGTCACGGCGCCCGGGGCGTCGTTGGTGTGGAGCGTGGATAGCACGACGTGGCCGGTCAGCGAGGCCTGCACGGCGATCTGGGCGGTCTCCAAGTCACGGATTTCGCCGACCATGATGGTATCGGGGTCCTGACGGAGGAAGGAGCGGAGCGCCGCCGCGAAAGTGAGGCCGACCTGGTGGTTGATCGGCACCTGCATGATGCCTTCGACTTCGTATTCGACGGGGTCCTCGGCGGTGAGGATCTTGACGTCCTCGGTGTTCACCTCGCGCAAGGCGGAGTACAGGGTGGTCGTCTTGCCGGAACCGGTCGGGCCGGTGACGATGAAGATGCCGTTCGGGCGATTCACCATCGCGCGGATGCCTTCCTTGATGTCGTCCTGCATCGACAGGGCGTCGAGGCTCAGGTTGACGACGGTCTTGTCCAAGATACGCAGCACGACCGACTCGCCGAACTGCGTCGGGAGCGTGGATACGCGCAAGTCGATCGCGCGGCCCCCGATGGTGGTCTTGATGCGTCCGTCCTGCGGGATGCGACGTTCGGCGATGTTGAGCGCGGAGAGGACCTTGACGCGGGCGATGACGGCCGAGGCGAGGTTCTTGGGCGGCGGGGCCATTTCGTACAGCGAACCGTCGATGCGGTAACGGATGCGGAACTGGTCTTCGAAGGGCTCGAAGTGGATGTCGGAGGCCTTGGCCTTGACGGCTTCCTGCAGCACTAGGTCGACGAAGCGGATGATCGGGGCCTGGCTGGCGGCGGCGACGACGTCCTCATCGTTCGTGGCGGCGGCGGCGCCTTCCTCGAACTCGCCGAGGAGGTCCTCCATCGAGGTCGCGGAAGCTTCACCGTAGACGCGGACGACGGCCGATTCGACGGCGTCGGGGTCGGCCACGGCGAGTTCGATGTCGCGCTTCAGGATGAACGTCAGCTCGTTGATGGCGGCGGAATTGAAGGCGTCCTTGGCGACCAAGGTCAGCTTTCCGGCCTCGTCGGCGACGGGGACGACCATGTACTTGTGGGCCTGGGCCGGCTTGAGCGTGCGGGTGAGCTCGTCGCCGAGGTCGGCGGGGATGGCCGAGTAATACTGCACCTGCAGGTGATCAGCCACGGCTTGCAGGAGCGACGGGCGATCGGCGAGTCCAGCGTCGATCAGGCTGTCGGCAAAGGACTTGCCGGTGGTCGCGTGCGACTCCCAGAGCTCGTCGGACTGGGTCTGGTCGACGAGGCCGGCTTCGAGCGCGATGTCGCGGATGACGTCACTATGGTCTTCAAACATGGGGAATGGGCAGGTAAGGGGTTATTTCTTGGCGGCGCCGGGATTGAGGCGCGCGCGCATCATCTCGGAATCCTGGCAGTAGTTCATGACTTCCTCTTCGGAGACCTTGCCTTGATTGAACAAGGCGAGGAGGTCGGCATCCAGCGTACGCATGCCGCGGCCGGCGCCGGTCTCGATGTCGGAGGTGATCTGGAAGGTCTTGTTCTCGCGGATCTTCGCGGCGATGCCGTCGGTGCGGATCATGATCTCATAGGCGGCGACGCGCTTGTCGTCGACGGTGCGGAGCAGGCACTGCGAGATGACGGCGACGATGGAGGACGAGAGCTGCACGCGGATCTGGTCGCGGGCGCCGGCGGGGAACGCGTCCAGGATGCGGTCGACGGTGCGGGCGGCGCCGGTGGTGTGGAGCGTGCCGAACACGAGGTGGCCGGTCTCCGCGGCCGAGACGGCGGCTTCGATGGTCTCGAGGTCGCGCATTTCGCCGATGAGGATGACGTCCGGGTCCTGGCGGAGCGCGGCGCGCACGCCTTCGGCGAAGCTGGGGACGTCGTTGTGCACTTCACGCTGGGTGACGACGCAGCCCTTGTGCGGGTGGTAATACTCGATGGGGTCCTCGATCGTGACGATGTGGCCGTCTTCGTTCTCGTTGATCCAGTTGATCATCGAGGCGAGCGTCGTGGACTTACCCGAGCCCGTCGGGCCCGTCACGAGGATGAGCCCGCGCGGACGGCGCAGGAGGTCCTTGATCATCGGGGGCAGGCGCAGCTGCTCGAGCGTGAAGATGGCGGTGGGGATGAGGCGGAGCACCATGCCCAGCACGCCCTTGCCGCGGTACACGTTGACGCGGAAACGGGCCTTCTTGTGGAAGGAGAAGCCGAAGTCGCAGCCGCCGTCGCGCTTGAGGCGCTCCACCTGTTCGGGCGGCGTGATCGAGCTGACCAACGCCTGCGTGTCCTCGCTCGAGAGCGGGGCGCCTTCGATCGAGACGACGCTGCCGCTGACGCGCAGGCTCGGGGCGCGGCCGACGTGCAGGTGCAGGTCGGAGGCGCCATTCTCGATCATGGCTTCCAGGAGCTGGTTGATCTCGTACGCCATGGTCGCCTTAGATGACGTCGTCGGCGACGGTGGCGCCCATGACTTCCTCGATCGTGGTCATGCCGGAGGCCACCTTGCGCTGGCCGTCCTCGCGCATGGTGCGCATGCCGGCCTCGCGGGCCTTGCGGCGGAGGTCGACGAGGTTGGCGCCGGAGTAGATCATCTCCTGGATTTCCTCGGTGATGACGAAGAGCTCGAAGACGCCGCGACGGCCCTTGTAGCCGCGGTCGCCGCACTTGGCGCAACCGGCGCCCTTCATCGGGGTGGCGCCCGCGATGTCCTGCTCGGTCATGCCGATGGTGTAGAGTTCCTTGGCGGTCGGCTTGTACGGCTGTGCGCACGACTGGCAGACGCGGCGCACGAGGCGCTGGGCCAGCGCGCCGCGGAGCGCGGCGGACACGAGGAACGGCTTGACGCCGATGTCGACGAGACGGGTGACGGCGCTGACGGAGTCGTTGGTGTGGAGGGTCGAGAACACCATGTGGCCGGTGAGGGCCGCGTTGATGGCGATTTCGGCGGTCTCCAAGTCGCGGATTTCACCGATCATGACGATGTTCGGCGCCTGACGGAGCATGGCGCGGAGGGCGGCGGCGAAGGTCATGCCGACGTCGCGCTTCACCTGCACCTGGTTGATGCCGGCCATCTGGTACTCGACCGGGTCTTCGACGGTGATGATCTTGCGGTCAGGCTTGTTGATGTAGTTCAACGCCGAGTACAAGGTGGTCGACTTACCGGAACCGGTCGGGCCGGTGACGAGGAAGACGCCGTCGGAGCCGGAGATGAGGCCTTGGAACTTGGCCTGGTCGTCCGCGAAGAAGCCGAGCTCGGGGAGGCCGAGCTTGAGGCCTTCCTTGTCGAGGATTCGCATGACAATCGACTCGCCGTAGACGGTCGGGAGGACGGACACGCGCAAGTCGATGTCGCGACCGCCGGTGCGGGCCTGAATACGTCCGTCCTGCGGAATGCGCTTCTCGGCGAGGGAGACTTCGGCCATCAGCTTGAGGCGCGAGATGACGGAGGCCTGCAGGCGCTTGGGCGGACCCTTCATTTCCTGGAGCACGCCGTCGATGCGGAAACGCACGCGGAACCGCTTTTCCAAGGGCTCCAAGTGAATATCGGAAGCCTTGCGGCGGATGGCGTCGACGATCAGCGAGTTGACGTACCGGATGATCGGGGCGTCGTCTTCCTTGGCTTCCCCACCCTGCGGGAGCTCGACGGAAAGGCCGTCTTCCGAGGCCTTGCCGAAGACGTCCTCGTACGAGACGTTGACTTGGCCGCCGCTGTAGCAGCGGGAAATGGCGTTCCGGAGCTCGTCCGGGGGCGCGAGCTTCGGGTTGAGCGTCAGCTTGAGGACGCGCGAAAGCGAATCGAGCGTGTCGGTGTCGAGCGGATCGGCGATGGCGATGAGGAGCTCGACGCCGTCCATCTGCAGCGGCAGAATGTTGGAGCGCTCGGCTTGCTCGCGGCTGATGAGCTTGAGGAGTTCGTCCGCCGGCGAGACCTGGGACAGGTCGACGACTTCCATGTCGAACTCGACGCCCAAAGCCTCGGTGATCTTGGCCCAAGTGACCTTGCCGCCCTCGACGAGCTTGGCCAACGCCAGGGTGTCGGGGTTGCCATCCGGGGTCGCAGCCACGGCCGCACGGGCCTCGGCGACGTCACCCGCGGTCACGAGGGCTTTGTCCTGAATGAATTGGATGACGAAATCGTCGGCGGTCGTCACAGTAGGGGTATCCTTGGCGGAAGGTGGGGTGGAGCGTGCCACTCCTTGGGGTGGAGCAGCACAGGAGCCTTAAAACCTAAATCCCACCCCTTCTTCGGCAATCGCAAAAGCGGTCAATAACCAGAGCGGACCAACCCTAGAGGCGCGCGATCAACTGCTTGACCTCCGCTTCCAGCGCGGAAAGGTCGCCGTCGTTCCAAAGGACGTGCTTGGATTTCGCAACCTTCTGTCCTAGAGGCATTTGAGCATCCATCCTCGCTCGGGCATCTGCACGCGAGAGTCCTCGAGCCTCGAGGCGTCGCAAACGGACTTCATCCGAGCACGCGACACAGATGACGCAATCATACCCAGCCTCCAATCCCTTCTCAAAAAGCAACGGGATTTCGACCACGTGGTGACGGGTCGCATCCGCGACCGCCGCTAGGCGCAGCCGAGCCACCTCGGGGTGCAGCAAGGCTTCGAGAAAAGCGAGTTCGGCGGGAGCCCCGAAGACCTTCCGGCCAATCCAAGCCCGGTCGGGCAAACCATCCGCCCCCAGCGCTTCCCTACCCCAGCGGGCAACGAGCTGCTGGACGACGTCCGGACGGACCAAGACCGAGCGCGCCAGCTGATCTGCATCGACGACGTTGAAGCCGAGCCGGGCGAACACGGCCAAGGCGGCGGACTTGCCGCAACCAATGCCACCGGTGAGCCCTAGGACCATGCAAGCAGGCTAAGCCGGTTCCGGCCGAGGGCAAACCTCAAGCAGGGCTGGGCGCAGACTGCGTCCCGGCTTCCGGCGTCGGGCCAGCCGGGGCCGCCTCGCGGACCGGGTTCGCTACCGGGCTCCCCACGATCGGGGTCTGGATGGCCCCCGTCTTGAGGATTTCCATGATGTGGACGCCGTCCAAGGTCTCGTGCTCCAAGAGGGCTTCCGCGATCTTGCGATGCGCTTCGGCGTGCTCGGTGATGATCTTCTCGGCCAAGGCGAACTGCTCCGTGATGATCTGCGCAACGGCCACGTCGATACGGCGGGCGGTCTCGTCGCTATGGCCCTGCGTGCGCGAGATTTCGCGGCCGAGGAAGACGGTGTCGGTGTTCTCGTTGTAGGAGATGGGTCCGAGGTCGCTCATGCCCCAATCGCAGACCATCTGGCGGGCCATGCGCGTGGCCTGCTTGATGTCTTGGGCGGCACCGCTGGAGATGTCTCCGGTGATGACGCGTTCGCCGACGCGGCCCGCCATAGCGGTGCAGATGAAGCGGGTGAGCCAGGTCTTCGAGCTGCCGTAGGAATCCTTCGTCGGCATGAACATGGCCATACCAAGGGCGCGGCCACGGGGGATGATGGTGACCTTGTGGACCGGCAACGTGCCGTCATCCAAGACGGCCTGCACGAGGGCATGGCCGGCTTCATGGTAAGCGGTCTTGCGCAGGTCGTCCTGATCGATGCCCTTGCGGCGCTCACGGCCATGGGCGATCTTGTCGCGGGCTTCCTCGACGTCGCACATCTCGACCTTGTCGCGATTGCGCCGGCCGGCGTGGAGCGCGGCTTCGTTGAGGAGGTTGGCGAGGTCGGCGCCCGACATGCCCGTGGTGATGCGGGCGATGCGCTGCAGGTCGACGGAAGGGGCTAGCTGGAAACGCTTGGCGTGGACGGCCAAGACGGCCTCGCGGCCGCGGAGGTCGGGCAAGTCGACGAAGACCTGACGGTCGAAACGGCCGGGGCGCAGCAAGGCGGCGTCGAGCACGTCGGCACGATTGGTCGCGGCGATGACGATCACGCCGGCCTGGCCATCGAAGCCGTCCATCTCGACGAGCAAGGAGTTGAGCGTCTGCTCGCGCTCATCGTTGCCACCGCCCAAACCAGCGCCGCGCTGGCGGCCGACAGCGTCGATTTCATCGATGAAGATGATGCACGGGGCGAGCTTGCGGGCTTGGTCAAAGGTGTCGCGGACGCGGGCCGCGCCGACGCCGACGAACATCTCGACGAAGTCGGAGCCGCTGATGCTGAGGAAGGGGACCTTGGCTTCGCCGGCGACCGCGCGGGCGAGGAGCGTCTTGCCGGTGCCGGGCGGCCCGACCATGAGGATGCCCTTCGGAATCGAGGCGCCCATCTTGGTGAAGCGCTTGGGCTCGCGGAGGAAGTCGACGATCTCCTTCACTTCTTCCTTCGCCTCGTCGCAACCGGCGACGTCCTTGAAGGTCGTGGTCTCGCGGTCCGTGGAGTTCAGACGGGCGCGGCTCTTGGCGAACTGCATCGCGCCCTTCTGGGAACTCTTGAGGAAGCGATACATCATGAACAGCACGACGCCCGACACCAGCAAGGTGGGCAGGACGTTGTACAGGAACAGGGTGAGGCCGGTCTGGGCCGGGGATTCCTTGAAGTTCTCCTTGGGGACGGAGGCGCGCAGGGCCTCGAACTCCTTTTCGGTCAGGCGACCAGCAGCGGTGAAGCGGGTCTTGTCGTCCGCGGAAGTCTCCTTTTGGACCAGGAGTTCGCCGTCGACCTGATACCAGCTATCGGAACCAGCGGCCGGATCGGGCTTTACGTTCAAGGTCTTGAGCTTGCCTTCCTTGGCCAAAGAGAGGACCTGGGCGACACCCATCTTCTGGACATGGCCGGCGCTCGGCGCGCTGTAGTTCACGAGCAAGGCAACCAAGGCGATCAGGATCACCCAAACCAGCAGGGAGCGTCCGTTCACGCGGCTACCGTTCTTATCATCCTCGTTGTCGTCTTGGCTCATCGGGGGAGGTCTGAACTTAAGCAGGGGCCAAGCCAAGTCAACCGGAGAGCCCCCTTCTGCGGGCCAACGAGGCGGGCGGAGTGCGCCGGCGGCTGACCCGGCACCCAGGCAATTGTATTATCAACCAAGACCACTGGGAGCGATTCTCGGCGTTCCGCGGGGATTTTTCGGTTAATGAGGAGGTCAGATAGTTTGGTCGAACCCGCCGAGCCCAAGGGCTGGTAGCGATCGCCATCGACGCGCCCGCGCCAAGCCAAGGTCACGTCGAGCGGGACATTCAGGTAGGCAACTGAGTCAGCGGCGATCTCCCCGCGAGACAACTTTGCCCAGAGGTCCGCGTCGACGTCGACCCGCTCCGCCCGCAGGCCGCTTTCGTCGTCGAGGAGGCCGGGCAGTAAAGCCCGCAGCTCCGGTCCAAAGGCGACCGGCGCCTCCGGCGGCAGGCTGAGCCGGCCCGCCTGATGCACCACGCGTCGCGCGAGCAAGGTGGCTTGGGTGTCTCGTCCCGCGGCCAACGCCTGGACGAGCGCGTCGACGGAAACGCCGCTGGCGGCCGACAGGCCATGCGCCGCGAGAAAACGGGCTAAGGCGGCGTGCGCCAAGGCGGTGGGGCGGCCACGCAAGGCGGCGGTCGCCAAAGATCCATCGGCCTGCACGCTTGCGCCCAGCTCATCCGCCCAAGCCCACAGGGCCGCCTGCGCTTCGTCCAAATGACGCGCGGACGCCCCGAACCCTTGGGCAAAAGTCTCTCCC
>RFQN01000059.1 GCA_009924965.1 Verrucomicrobiota bacterium | reverse complement strand
GGCTCGCCCACCTCGGGTACCGTCCTCAAGGTTCACGTGAAGGTCTGGGACCAGGTGAAGGCGGGCGACCCGATCATCACCTTGGACGACCGTGACCTCTTCGCGCAGCTGCAGGTGCAGCTCGCCTCCGTCACGGCGGCCGAAGCCACCCTCGAGCGCGCCAACGACGCCGCCCAACGCTGGACGAGCCTCAAGGACAGCGGCGCGGTTAGCGCCGGAGATCTGCTTGGTTATCAGGTCGCAGCCAAGGAAGCCCGCGCGCGCCTCGTGCTCGCCAAGGCCCAGGTCGACCAGACGAAGGTCATGCTCGAGCGTCTCGTGGTGCGTTCGCCCATCGATGCGACCGTTCTCCAGGTCAACGTGCGCGTCGGCGAATTCGTCGCCGCCGGCCTCAAGGCCCCGGTCGTCCTCGGCGACATCACGCGCCTGCAGATCCGTTGCGACCTCGATGAGCAGCTCGCCCCGCGCATGACCGCCGGCCTCGCCGCCAAGGGTTACCTTAAAGGCGAAAGTGGCCGCGTCGGCAGCGAAGCGCGCGCGATCCCGCTCAAGTTCGTCCGCATCGAGCCCTACGTCATCCCGAAGGTCTCCTTGACCGGCGGCAGCGCCGAGCGCGTCGACACCCGCGTGCTGCAGGTCATCTACCAGTTCGACCGCCCGGCCGACCGCCCGATCTTCGTTGGCCAGCAGATGGACGTCTACATCGACACCACCAGCAATGCGCCTCGCAAGTAAGAGCCTCTTGGTCGCGGCCGCCTTGCTCGTGGGCTGCGCCCATGAGCCGGCGACCCCGCCGGCGACGCCCGTCGCGCCTGCGTCGTTCAGCAGCGCCGGCCCGGCCGCCACCGCCGGGTGGCTCGAGAAGTTCCAAGACCCGGCCTTGGTCGCCCTCGTCGCGCGTGCGCGCGCCGGGAGCCCCGACCTCGCCATCGTGCGCGCGCGCCAGCGTGAAGCCGACGCGGTCTTGGTCGCCGCCGGTGGTGCGTTGCAACCGACGCTTTCCGCTCAAGCAGGGATCGAAGCCTCGCGCATCTCGCTCGATACGGGCCGTATCCCGTATGCCGCCGCCGTGCCTCGTCGGACCGACGTCGCCGGGCTCGGCGTGAAGGCTTCGTGGGAATTGGATTTCTGGGGACGTAAGGCCGCGGCCATCTCGGCCGCCGAGAGCGACGCCAAGGCTTCCGCCGCATCGGTTGCGCAAGCCGACCTCGCGCTCACTGCCGAAGTCGCCCGCGTGTGGTTCGCCGTGCGCGGTGCCCGCGAACAAGTCGCCTGCCTCGAGTCCGAGTTCGCCGCCCGCTACCGCGAGATGGAAATCATCCAGCGCAGCGTCGCCGGCGGCCTCTTGCCGACGGATCCGCTGTCTTCGGCCAAGCTCGCCGCCGCGCAAGCCAAGGTCGATGAAGGCCTCGGCCGCCGTCGTCTCGCCGCCGCTGAGAACGCCTTGCGCGCCCTCATCGGCGCCACGCCAGGTGAGGCGTTGCCGACGGCTGCGCAGACCGCCACGATGCCCGCGTTCGGTGCGGGCCTCCCCTCCGAACTTCTGCAGCGCCGGCCCGACGTCCGCGCCGCCGCATTGCGCTTCGACGCAGCCGTCTCCCGCGAAGGTGCGGCGCTCGCCGATTTCTATCCGTCCGTCACGCTCAACGGCCAAGCTGGTTGGCAGGCCGATCCCGCCTCGCGCGTCGGCCGCGGGTCTTCCGCTTTCTGGGGCTTGGCCCCGAGCGTCGACCTCCCGCTCTTCGACGGCTCGCGCCGCGAAGCCAACCTCGAGGTCACGCGCGCTCGTCTCGCGGGTGCCGCCGCCGAATGGCAGAAGGTCGTCTTGAACGCGTTCCGCGAAGTCGAAGACGCGCTCGCGGATCTCCGCGAACTCGAGCTGCAGGAAAAGCTCACGCAGCAGGTGCACGTCGCGGTGCAGGAACGCCTGCAGAACGCCGAAGCCCGCCAGCGCGCGGGCGTCGCGCCCGAAGCCGAGGTCATCGTTGCGCGCCGCGACGAAGCCTTGGCCCGCCGGACCTTGTCGATGGTCGTGTGGGAACGCCGTCAGGCCGCGGTGCGCCTCGCGGCGGCCACCGGCGGTTGAACGCCCGCGAGCTGCGGCCAAGAAGAAGGGCTCCCTTGCGGGAGCCCTTTTTGCTTAGGCCTTGATCTGCGGACGCTTGGGATCCGGCCAATCGATGTGGAAGAACTCGCCGCGCGGCTTGTCCGTGCGCTCGTAGGTGTGCGCGCCGAAGAAGTCGCGCTGACCCTGGAGCAGGTTCTGCGGGAGGCTTTCGGTGCGGTACGAGTCGAAGTAGGACAGCGCCGAGCCGAGGGTCGGCACGGGGATGCCGTGCTTCACCGCGAGGGCGATCACCTTGCGCCAGTTCTTCTGGGCCTTCTTGACCGTCTTCTTGAAGTACGGGTCCAGGAGGAGGTTCGCCAGGCGGGGCTTCTTGCCGAAGGCCTCGGTGATCTTCTGGAGGAAACGGGCGCGGATGATGCAACCGCCGCGCCAGATCTGGGCGATCTCGCCGAAGTGGAGCTTCCACTTGTACTCGTTCTGCGCTTCGCGCATGAGCTGGAAGCCCTGGGCATAGGAGCAGATCTTGGAGCAGTAGAGGGCGTCGCGGATCTGGGCGATGATCTTGGCCTTATCGGGCTTGGTCATGGCGCGCTTCGGGCCGCGGAGGGCCTTGGCGGCGGCGACGCGCTCTTCCTTGACGGCGGAGAGGCAGCGGGCGAAGACGGCTTCGGCGATGGTCGGCGCGGCGACGCCCATGTCGAGGGCGTTGGCGCTCGTCCACTTGCCCGTGCCCTTCTGGCCGGCGGTGTCGAGGATGACGTCGACCAGCGGCTTGCCGGTCTCGGGGTCCTTCTGCTTGAGCACCTTGGCGGTGATCTCGATGAGGAAGGAGTTCAGGTCGCCCTGGTTCCATTCTTCGAAGACGGTGCCGATCTCATCGGGGGTCATGCCGAGGAGGCCGCGCATCAGGTCATAGGCTTCGCAGATCATCTGCATGTCGCCGTACTCGATGCCGTTGTGGACCATCTTGACGTAGTGGCCGGCGCCGTCGGGGCCGATGTGCGTCACGCAAGGCACGCCGCCCTTGATGGGCTGGCCGGGCTTGGCGCCGGTGAGTTCCACGCCGGTGACGGCGTCGACCTTGGAAGCGACGGCTTCCCAGATGGGCTTCAGTTCGGCCCAAGCGGCAGGGTCGCCGCCCGGCATGAGGGATGGCCCAAAGCGCGCGCCTTCTTCACCGCCAGACACGCCGGAACCGATGAAGCGGAGGCCCTTGGCCTTGAGGTCCTTCTCGCGACGGATGGTGTCCGTCCAGAGGGCGTTGCCGCCGTCGATGATGATGTCGCCCTGCTCGAAGACCGCGGCGAGCTCGTTGATGACCGCGTCCGTCGGGGCGCCGGCCTTGACGAGGATGATCGCCTTACGGGGCTTCTTCAGGGAAGCGGCGAACTCCTTCATCGTGGGGTAACCCGAGAGCTTGCCCGGGGTCTTGGGGTTTTCCTTCACGAATTCGTCGGTTTTGGCCGCGGTTCGGTTGTAGACCGAGATCGCAAAGCCATGATCCGCGATGTTGAGGGCTAGGTTTTGGCCCATGACGGCCAGACCAATGAGACCAATGTCGGATTGCATAAGTGGAGAGCATCGCAACCCCCCCGCCCCTTGGTGGCAAACCAGAAAGAGCGTTTTCGGGGGTTTCGAGGGCTTTTTCGGGGGTGGGGGATGGGGAAGCCCTTTCCCCTCGCCACCCCTCAAGGCCTTCCTTCTATAGAAGAGGTCATGTCCCAGCTCGTCGGCAAACGCATCACCCTCGGGGTCACCGGCTCCATCGCCGCCTATAAGGCCGCCGATTTGGCCTCCCAGCTGATCAAATACGGGGCCGAGGTCCAGGTCGTCATGACCAAGGGCGCCGCCCAGTTCATCACCCCGATGACCCTCCAGGTCATGTCCCGCCGCCCCGTGGCCATCGACCTCTGGGAAGAAGGCCGTAATTCCCAGCCGAGCCACATCGAGATCGCCGACTCGTCCGACCTCCTGCTGGTCGCCCCGCTGACGGCCAACACGCTGGCCGAGTTCGCCCAAGGCCTGGCCCCCGACCTCCTGACCTCCGTCTACCTGGCGACCCGCGGTCCGGTGCTACTGTGTCCAGCAATGAACGGCAAGATGTACGAACACCCGGCGACCCAGGCCAACCTGCAGACGCTGCGCTCCCGCGGTCATGCTGTGGTTGAGCCAGCCGAAGGGATGTTGGCCTGCGGCTACGAAGGCGTCGGCAAGCTCGCGCCGGTCGACGAGATCGTCGCCCGCGTGCTGCTCATCCTCGGTTAAGCCATGGATGCGGTCGCGCTGCGGGAACGCCTGCGGGCCGAAGCGCTGGCGATGGGCTTCGACGTGTTCGGCGTCGCGCCGGTCCACGCGGACGTCCGCGCCGATTATTTCCGTCAGTGGATCGCCGACGGCATGCACGGCGATATGGCTTGGCTGGCGAAGAACCCCGATCGGCGGACCGACGCGACGCGCGTGCTCCCGGAGGCCCGCAGCATCATCGTCGTCGGCCTGAACTATTATCAGCCGCACCCGCCCGCGGCCTACCGCATCGCGAAATACGCCTTGGGCGCGGATTACCACGACGTGATGCTGCGCCGGCTGAAGAAGCTGTGCGGCGTCATGCGCGCGCTCGGCGGCGACCAGAAGCCCTACGTCGACACCGGGCCGGTGCTCGAGAAGCCGCTCGCCGCCGAAGCTGGCTTGGGGTGGCAAGGGAAGAGCACCATCCTCCTGCAGCGCGGGTTCGGGACGTGGTTGTTCCTCGGCGTCATCCTGACGACGCTGGAGCTCGAGCCTTCCGCCAAGGAGCCGCACCGCTGCGGCACCTGCACGCGTTGCCTCGATGCCTGTCCGACCGCGGCCATCGTGGCGCCGTATCAATTGGATGCGCGGCGCTGCTTGGCTTACCTCACGATCGAACACGATGGGCCGATCCCCGAGGAATTCCGACGTCCGTTGGGCGACCGCGTCTTCGGTTGCGACGGCGGTTGGGGCTCCGCCGTTGGCAGCGCAACGCCTTGACCGTCCTCGGCAACACCGGCACGGCCGCGGACTTGCCCGCGGTGCGGGCCTTGTTGGGCCACGCCGACCCGATGGTCGCCGAGCATGCCGCCTGGGCGGAACGCGAATTGGTCGCGCGGGTTTAAACCTCCCTTGTTGCTTCAGGCGGTCGGCTTGTCCTAACTTGCTGGCGTGACGCTCGCCCAAGCCTATTACGCCCTTGCCGCCTTCCTTTGCCTCGGAGGTTGGCTGGTCTTCAGCGGTTCTTCGCTCTTGGTCTCGTTCCGCCGCGACCGCACCGCCACCCTTATCCTGCTCGGGCTCGCGGTCGGTTGGTTCGCTTACCAGCTTTATACGATGCCGGAGCCCGACCTCGCCGGGTTGCCGCGTAACCTCGTGCTACTCGTCTTCGTCGGAGCCAGCCTGCTGACCTACGTGTACATGCCCGACTTCCTGTCGGTTCGCAGCTTCGCCGTGCTCATGCTCTTCCTCGCGCGCCTGACGCTGGATGCCGGGTACCGTCAGCTGCCCTACAGCTTGCTCGACGCCTCCGTGTCGTACGGGGTCCTCGTGCTCTTCGGTTTCTGGTGGGCTGCGTCCCCGGTGGCGTTCAACCAACACTGCGACTGGGTCCTCGCCACGCCGCTCCGGCGTAAACTCATCGGCGGCCTCGGCGTCGCCTTGGGCTTGGCCTGCCTCTATAACTCGACCCGCCTCGCGTGAGCCGTCCGCTCCTCATCGTGGTTTCGGGCCCCGCCGGCAGCGGGAAGACGACCTTGTGCAGCCGCCTCACCGAGGCTTACCCGCAAGCGATCCGCCGCGTGATCACGTGCACGACGCGGGCGCCTCGCCCGGGGGAGGTCGATGGCGTGGATTACCATTTCCTGGCGCGCGCCGCCTTCGAACAACAGATCGCCGCCGGCGTCTTCCTCGAACACGCGACGGTGCACGGCAACCTTTATGGCCCGCGCGCGAAGGACGTCGCCGCGCACTTGGACGCGGGTTTCGACGCGCTCCTGAACGTCGACGTGCAAGGCGCCGCGACGATCCGCGCTCAAGCCGCCTCGAACCCGCGCCTCGCCGCCGCCTTGGTCACGGTCTTCGTCCGTGTGCTCGACCCGGTCGAGCTACGCCGCCGCTTGACCGGCCGCGGCACCGACCCGGTCGACGAGATCGATCGCCGCGTCAAGGCCGCCGAATGGGAACTCACCCACGCCGGCGATTACCAGCACATCATCGAAAGCGGCAGCCGCGAGGCGGACTTCGCCGCGCTCGACGGCATCTACCGCGGGGAAAAGGTCCGACATCCATGATGGCGAAATCCGAGATCGCCGCCGTCCTCGATGAGATCGCGACGTTGTTGGAGCTGACCGGGGAGAATCCGTTCAAGATCCGCGCCTATTCCGCGGGTGCCCGCACGCTGGAAGGGCTGACCGAAGACCTCGGCGAGCTCATTGCGACGGGTAAGCTGGAGGAAGTCCCCGGCATGGGCGAGGCGTTGGTCGACAAGATCACGACGCTGCACCGCGACGGCGTCCTGCCGTTCCACCAAAAGTTGAAGGCGAGCATCCCGCCCGGCCTGCTGGAGGTCATCCAAATTCCGGGTCTCGGCCCGAAGAAGGTGCGCGCTCTCTGGACGCAGCTTAACATCGACGACCTCACCAAACTGCAGGCCGCTTGCGAAAGCGGCGCGGTCGCCGAGCTCAAGGGCTTCGGCGAGAAGACGCAGGTCAAGATCCTCGAGGGCATCAAGAACCGCGTGGCTTACGGGAAGCGCCACCGCTGGTACGAGGCCGCGGAAGTCGCGGAACCGATCCTCGCCGGGCTGCGCGCCTTGCCGCAGGTGCAGCGCGCCGAATCGGCGGGCTCCTTGCGCCGTGCGCGCGAGACCGTCGGCGACCTGGACTTCCTCGTCGCCTCCTCCGACCCGGCGCCGATCATGGCGTGGTTCGTCGGCTATCCCGGCGTGAAGGAGGTCACCGCCCACGGCGAGACCAAGTCGAGCGTCCGCTTCGAGAGCGGCCTACAGGCCGACCTCCGCGTCGTCCCGCTGGAGCAGTTCTATTTCGCGCTCCATCACTTCACGGGCTCCAAGGAGCACAACGTCGCCATGCGCCACCGCGCCTTGGCCCGCGGGCTCAGCATGAGCGAGTGGGGCTTCAAGGCGCTCGAGGGCGGCCCGGCCGTCGCTCCTGGCGCGCAGGATGAGGCCGAGGTCTTCGCCGCCTTGGGCTTACCGTGGATTCCGCCCGAACTGCGCGAGGGCAACGGCGAGATCGAAGCCGGCGAGAAAGGCCAGCTCCCGAAGCTCGTCGAGTTCGGCGACCTCCGTGGCGTCTTCCACAACCACACCACGGAGTCCGACGGAGACCACACTTTGGAGCAGATGGCCGCCGCCGCCGAAAAGCTCGGGTGGGACTACCTCGGCATCTCGGACCATTCGAAGTCCAGCTTCCAGGCCCGCGGCCTCGATGAGGATCGCCTCTTCCGCCAGCTCGAAGCGGTCGCCCAGCTCAACGCTTCGGGACGCTTTAAGATCCGCGTCCTCACGGGTAGCGAGGTCGACATCCTCGGCGAGGGCGAACTGGATTTCGCCGCCGACGTGCTCGGCCGCCTCGATTTCGTGGTGGCATCCGTGCACAACCGCTTTGGCCTCGACCGCGACACGCAGACGGCGCGCATCATCAAGGCCATCGAGAACGAGCACGTGGACATGGTCGGTCACCTCACGGGCCGCCTCCTCAACAAGCGCGAGCCTTACGACCTCGATATCGCCAAGGTGATCGACGCCGCCGCGGCCAACGACACCATCATCGAGCTGAACGCCAACCCGTGGCGGCTCGACCTGGATTGGCGCTGGTGGCGGCGCGCGGCCGAGAAGGGCGTGCTTTGCTCGATCAACCCCGACGCCCATGACGTCGACCAGCTGGCCTTCGCCGCCCATGGCGTGCGCATCGCCCGCAAGGGTTGGCTGACCAAGGAGCAGGTGCTGAACACGCGCCCGCTGGCCGAGGTCCTGAAGTGGTTGGGCCGCTGACGGCGGGTTACGGCTCGCCCTGCCGGGGTTTGCTCTCCTATTAAGTGGGCATGCTGCACGACAAAAGCCGCCTCCTCCTCATCGCCGGCCCTTGCTCCCTGGAGTCCGAGTCCAA
>RFQN01000058.1 GCA_009924965.1 Verrucomicrobiota bacterium | reverse complement strand
CCGAAGGCACGAGCAACCCCTGGGGCCTCGACTATGATAAGCACGGCGAGATGTTCATCACCGCCTGCGTCATCCCGCACCTCTACCACGTGTTCCCCGGCGGCCGCTATCAGCGTCAGGCCGGCCAGCATTTTGAGCCGTACACTTTCGACGACATCAAGACCATCGCCGACCACGCGCACTTCACCGGCGCGGTCCTGCACCGTCCGGCCGAGCGCGGCGTTGTTCAGCCCCAGAGCACCGATGAGGCCGGCGGCGGCCACGCGCATTGCGGCCTCGCCATCTACAACGGCGACAACTTCCCGGCCGACTACCAAGGCCTTCTGCTCTTCGGCAACCTGCACGGCCATCGCGTGCTCGGCGACGCCGTCGAGCCCAAGGGCAGCGGGTTCGTCGGACACCATGCCGGAGATTTCGTCCGTAGCAACGACGCTTGGTTCATCCCTGTCTCGCAACGCGTCGGGCCCGATGGGGCGCTCTACGTCTCCGATTGGACCGACCAGCAGACTTGTCACAACAACAACCAGGAGATCTGGGACCGCGGCAACGGACGCATCTACCGCGTCAGCTACGGCGCGCCCAAGTCGCGCGCCCGCGACCTCACGGCGCTGAAGAGCCAGGAGCTCCTCACGATCGCCTTGGACGACCCGAACGAGTTCTTCGTGCGCCAAGCCCGCAAGGTCCTCGCCGAACGCGCCGTCGAGTTGCGTCATGGCGCTGAGGTCGACTTCGGCACGGCCAGTGCCTTGCTGACCGCGGAGACGACCGTCCGCTCGCTCCAGGCCGAACCCCTGCGCCGCCTCCGCGCGCTGTGGGTGTTGGCCTCCGCCGGCGTCTTCCCGGCCTTCGAGGGCGACCGCGTGCGCGGCAAGATCGACCTTTTGGACGTCGGTACGACCGCGAAGGATGAGCACCTCCGTGCTTGGTTCGTCCGTTTGATGTCGGAGCGCACCCGCCACGTCGGACCCCGTTTGGCCGAACTGGCTGCGCACGAGGAGTCCCCCGTCGTCCGTCGCGAACTCGCTTCCGCCTTGGCCCGACTTCCGCTCGCCGAGCGCGCCGCTGTCGCGACGCCCCTGTTGGCCCGCGCCGATGATGCGACGGACCATAACCTCCCGTTGCTGCTGTGGTATGGCATCGAGCCGCTCGTCGGCGCCGACGCCGCGCAAGGCATGGCTTTGGTGCAGGCGTCCAAGATGCCGAAGGTCACCGAATTCATCTATCGCCGCCTCTCCGTCGACGCCGCCGGGCGCGAACGGCTGCTCGGCATCGCGGCCCAGCAGGCCGACGCGGCTTTGCGCGAGCGCCTGATGGAAGGCCTCGTCGCCGGCGTGCGGCAGGGTGGGGCGTTCAAGGCTCCGGCCGACTGGGCCGCCCAAGCCAAGGCCTTGCGCGCGCAGGCTTCGCCGCAGCTGCTTTCCCTGGTCAACGAACTGGATGCCCTCGCGGGCGACGAGCCCAGCCGCGCCTATTTCCGCGCCCAGCTGGCCGACGCCAACGCACCCGCCCCAGCCCGCCAGCGCGCGCTGTCCGTCCTCGTGCAGGCGCGTGACCGCGCGGCGGCTCCGGTCCTGCAGGCCCGTCTCACCGATGCCTCCGTCTCGGGGCCACTCCGTCGACTCGTCATCCAGGCCCTCGCCACCTTGGGCGACGACGCCACCGTCCCTGCCTTGCTTGCTGCGTTCAAGTCCTTCACCACCGAAGAACGCTCCGACGCCTTGCCGGCGCTCATCGCCAACCCCCAGGCCGCCATGCTCACCCTCGAGGCCATCGCCGCCGGCTCCTTGGATCGCGCGGTGCTTTCGCCGGTGGCGGTGCGGCAACTGAAGTCGATGCAGAACGCCCAGGTGGACGCGCTCATCGCCCGCGTCATCGGCGCCGTGAACGCCACGAAGGCCGACTTCGCGAAGAACAAGGCGAAGTATGTCGACCTGCTGAAGGCGAAGCCCTTGCGCCGTGCCGACCTCGCCGCTGGTAAGGCCCTCTTCCAGCAATCGTGCGGCCTCTGCCACCAGCTCTTCGGCGAAGGCAACCTCGTCGGCCCCAGCCTCACCGGGTCCAACCGCGCGAACCTCGATTACCTCCTGGAGAACGTCCTCGATCCCAATGCGCTCATCGGGAAGGACTATCAGTTGAACGTCTTCAAACTGAAGAACGGCAACACTGTTAGCGGTCTCGTGCAGTCCGAGACCGCCGAGGTCTTCAACACGGTCATGCCCGGTGGCGTGAAACTCGCCGTGGCGAAGGCCGAAGTCGCCTCGCGCGAAGTGCTGGGCGTCTCGTTGATGCCCGAAGGCCTCTTCGACGCGCTGCAACCGCAGCAGGTCATCGACCTCGTCGCCTACCTCCAGTCGCCGGATGGCAAGACCCCGTTGGCCCCGCGCGTGACCGGCGTCTGGAAGATCGACGGCGCCCTTGAAGGCGAAGCCCTCAAGGTCCTCGGCGTCACCGGCGGCCGGACCTCGGGTCAATCGATGGCTTCCTTTAAGGCCAGCCGCTGGAGCGGCAACGACCACCTCTGGTGGACTGGTGGGAAGCCGGGCGACACGCTGACCTTGGCCCTGCCCATCGCCGAAAAGGGACTCTATCAGCTCACCTTCGTCTGCACCAAGGCCCATGACTACGGCCGCTTCGAGCTGCGCCTCGACGGCAAGCTCCTCACCGACCGCGGCTTAGACCTCTACAACCCGAAGGAAGTCGTCACGACCGGCGAACTCGATGGTGGCCGCCATGAACTCACGGCCGGCGAGCATAAGCTCGAGGTCAAGATTCTGACTCCGAATCCCGTGGCCACGCCGCTCAACATGTTCGGACTCGACTACCTCAAGGTCGAAAAGAAGTAATCAAGAACCCCTTCCCATGAAAGCCCTCGTCCCGTTCCTGTGGCTCGCCACGGCCGCCGTCGCCGCGGAAGTGCCGGCCCCGCGCCTCGAAAAACTCGACCCTGCGCTCGATGCCCTGGTCGCGGCCGACGTGAAGATCGAGAAGGTCGGCACGGGCTACGGTTGGGCCGAAGGTCCCGTCTGGTTTAAGGACCGCTTCGTCTTCTCCGACGTGCCCAATAACACCGCCTATGCCTGGAAGCGCGGCGATGCGGCGCCAACGGTCTTCCTGAAGCCGAGCGGTACGGATGCGCCCTCCGACCTCCAAGGCTCCAACGGCCTCGCGGTCGACGCCAAGGGCAACCTCTTGCTCTGTCAGCATGGCGCCCGTCGCGTCGGTCAGTTCGTGGGTGACGGCAAGTTCAAGCCCCTCGCCACCGAATTCGACGGTAAGAAGTTCAACAGCCCCAACGACCTCGTCGTCGCCGCGGATGGCTCCGTCTACTTCACCGATCCGCCCTACGGCCTGCCGAAGGGCCAGCAAGCCGAGCAAGCCTTCCATGGCGTCTACAAGCTCGCGACCGACGGCAAGGTCTCGCTCGTGACCAAGGAAGTCCAATGGCCTAACGGCATCGCCCTCAGCCTGGATCAGAAGACCCTTTACCTCGCGGTCTCGGACAACGCCAAGACCCGCGTCACCGCCTGCGCCCTGGATGGCTCTGGCCTCCGCGATGTCTTCGTGGCCCAGCCGCTCAAGAAGTCCGATCGCCCCGGAGGTTGCGACGGCATGAAGGTCGATGAACGGGGCAACCTCTGGACCACTGGCCCGGGCGGCGTGCTCATCGTCTCTCCCGAGGGTAAGCACCTTGGGACGATCCTTTTCCACCAGCCCACGGCGAACCTCGCTTGGGGTGAAGACGGCAAGACCCTCTTCGTCGCCTCCAACCATGATGTTTTTGTCCTACGTACGCTGGTCAAAGGCCAAGGCTTCTGATATATCTCCCACTTAATCCCCATGAACAAGTCCCTCTTTCTCTTGGCGGCCTGCGGCCTAGCCCTCGCGGCCGACCAGCCGACCTACGTGCCTGACTTCACCCCGCAGCCGGCGGTCAAGGCCCTCACGCCCGAACAGGAGCTCGCGACCATCGAGCTCCCGAAGGGCTACCACCTCGAACTCGTGCTGAGCGAACGCGACGGCGTCCGCGAACCGGTCAACGTCACCTTCGACGGCAACGGCCGCATGTATGTCGCCGAGCTCCGTACGTACATGCAGGACATCGACGGCAAGAACGAGCACGACCCCGTCAGCGTGGTCTCCCGTCACGAAAGCACGCAGCGCGACGGCCGCTTCGACAAGCATGTCATCTACCGCGACAAGCTCGTCCTGCCGCGCATGGTGCTGCCGCTGGATGACCGCGTCCTCATCAACGAGACCGACACGCAGGACATCTTCATCTACCGCGACACGCAAGGGAAGGGCATCGCTGACTCCAAGCAGCTCTGGTTCCAAGGCGGACCCAAGAGCGGCAACCTCGAGCACCAGCAGAGCGGCCTGATCTGGGCGTTGGACAATAACCTCTACCAGACCTACAACGCCTACCGCTTGCGCTGGAATGGTGCGCAGCCTCCGCTCAAGGAGACCATCCCGAATGGGGGCGGCCAGTGGGGCCTCGCGCAGGACGACATGGGCAAGATCTGGTGGAGCAACGCCGGCGGCGAGAAGGGCCTCTGGCACTTCCAGACCCCGATCCTTTACGGCGCGTTCGACCTCAACGGCCAGTTCCCTGAGGACTTCATGCAGGTCTGGCCACTCATCGGCCTGGCCGACCATCAAGGCGGCCCTGGCCGCACCTTGCCGGACAAGAAGCTCAACCACTTCACCGCTTCGTGCGGTCAGGAAGTCGTCCGCACCGACCGCTACCCGGCGGATTTCCGTGGCGACGTGCTCATCTCCGAGCCCGTCGGCCGCTTGGTGCGTCGCGCCAAGGTCTCCGTCGATGATGGCATCACGCGCATCTCCAATCCCCATGGCCACGCGGAGTTCATCCGCTCCTCCGATCCCAACTTCCGCATCGTCAACATGACCGTCGGTCCGGACGGCTGCCTCTACCTCGTGGACATGTACCGCGGCATCATCCAGGAAGGTAACTGGGTCCGCGAAGGCAGCTACCTCCGCAAGGTCGTCGAGCAGTATGCCATGGATAAGGTCTATGGTCACGGCCGCATCTGGCGCCTCGTCCACGACGACTATAAGCCGGGCCCCCAGCCGCGCATGCTGGACGAAACCCCGGCGCAGCTCGTTGCCCACCTCAGCAGCCCGATCGGCTGGTGGCGCGACACCGCGCAGAAGCTCTTGGTCGTTAAGGGTGACAAGTCCGTCGTCCCGGCCCTCACCGAGTTGGCCCTCAATGGTAAGGACGCCCTCGGCCGCATCCACGCACTGTGGACTTTGGAAGGCCTCGGCGCGCTCGACGCCAAGGTCGTGACCGCCTTCTTGTCCGACGCTGATGCTCGTCTCCGGACGCAGGGCCTCCGCGCGGGTGAGACGCTCGTCCGTGCGGGCGACAAGACCCTCATCGCAGAATTCCGTAAGCTCGCCACCGACAAGGACGCCACCGTCGTGCTACAGCTCCTGATGTCGGCGAAGCTCCTGGGCTCGAATGACGTCAAGGCTTGGCCCGACAGCTCCAAGTTCATCCAGCAGGCCCTGATGGCCAACCCCTCCAAGGGCGTGAAGGAGCTTGGTGCCGTGGTGCTGACCGGCAGCGACGCCGTCGGCGGCAAGGAATATTCCAAGGAGGAGAACGACCAGCTTGCCCGCGGGCAGGCCATCTACCGTGAACTTTGCTTCGCTTGCCACGGTTACGACGGCAAGGGCATGCCCATGGACGGGCCGAAGGCCGGCATGACCATCGCGCCGCCGTTGGCTAATTCCGCTAACGTACGTAGCCATCGCGACGCCATCATCCGCGTCCTGCTGAACGGCATGTCGGGTCCGATTGGCGGCAAGACGTACGACGCCCAGATGGTGGCGATGCCGATGAACGACGACAAGTGGATCGCCGACGTCGCTTCTTATGTGCGCAATTCGTTCGGCAACCGTGGCGCCGTCATCTCGGCTGCCGACGTGGCCCGTGTGCGCAAGGAAGTCGCTGCCGTGACCCAGCCTTGGACCACCGAGACCCTGGCCGCGTCCCTGCCGAAGGTCATCCGTCCGGCCGCCGAATGGAAGGTCAGCGCCAGCGATGAACTGGAACTCGCCCAGAAGGGGTGCGATGGCGACATGAAGACCCGCTGGGAAACCAAGGCCAACCAGAAGAAGGGCATGTGGTATCAGGTCGAACTCCCTGAGGCCAAGACCGTCGCCGGCCTGCGCCTCGACGATTCCTCCCGCCCCAGCGCTTCTCCGAAGTCCTACAAGGTCGAAGGCTCGCTCGACGGCAAGAAGTGGGTCGCCCTCGGCAGCACCCGCGGCCTGCCTGGCCTGTCCGAGACTTACTTCGCCAAGGACGCTGCGGTGAAGTTCGTCAAGGTCACCATCGCCGACACCCAGAACAACCAACCTTGGGCCATCCAGGAGTTCCAGCTCCTCGCCCGCTAACCCTTACCTCACCATGAAATCCCTCCTCCTCCTCGCCCTCGCCCCGTTAGCCGCCGTCGCGGCCGACGCCCCCAAGCCGGACGCCCCCAAGGCGGCGCCTGCTGCGCAGAAGCTCCCGGCCATCCCGGCCGAAGCCATCGCCAAGAAGGGCGAACTGCTCTTCTCCGACGACTTCGAAGGGAAGGGCGAAGCCGATAAGCGCTGGGTCAAGGTCGTCCCGACCTTCGCCGTCGCCGAGGGCGTGCTCAAGGGCACCCAGACCCGCGACAAGGCGATCCCGGCCGCCGACGGCAAGCCTGCCGTCACCCCGCACGCTGCGGTGCATGGCCTCGAAGTCCCCACGAAGGACAGCATCATCGAACTCAAGGTCCGTTTCGACGGCGCGACCATGATCGACGTCGAGCTCGACGACCGCAAGTACACCGGCTGCCACTACGGCCACATCTGCCGCGCCCAGCTGCGCTTCAACCCGAAGGACAAGACCTTCGCGGCGACCATCATCGACGAGAAGGACGGCAACATGCGCAACGACATCTACGAGATGAAGAACGACCTCGCCAAGAAGGCGGAAGTCGCCAAGCTCCTCGTCGGCCGCCAAGCGACCTTCCCGATCAAGCAGCCCCTGGAACAGGGCAAGTGGATCACCCTCGTGGTCGAGACGATCGGCGAAGAAATGCGCATGACCGTCGACGGCACGCCGGTCGCTTACCTGAAGTCGTCGGGCATCGCCCACGCCACGAAGTCGCGCTTTGAATTCGGCGTGGCCGGCAAGGACGGTTGCATCGACGACGTGAAGATCTGGGCGGCAACGCCGGCCAAGTAAGCCAGCCTACGCGCACGTGGGCGGTCGCTGCGGTCTCCGGACCGTGGTGGCCGCCCGCTTCGTTTTACGGCAGCGAGCGGAGCAGGGCCTCGAGTTCGTGGCCATAGCGCACATACGAAGCGAACCGTTCCTCCGGTGAGGCCTTGGTGCCTTCCCCGAGGTGGACGATGCTCGCGACGTGCGGTTCGATCGAGACGCCCGCGGTGTAGCCGCGGCGAACGAGGTCGGCGAGGATCTCGCGGACCAAGGCATCGCCTTGGCCGGGATAGGTGAAAGCATTGCTCTTGCCCCCGGCGGGGTTGCGGCGGGCGTCCTTGACGTGCACGTAGGCGATGAAGGGCCGCACGGCCTCATAGAAAGGCAGCGTCGGTAGTCCGTAGGAGACCGTGTTGCCGATGTCGAAGAGGTAGCGGACGTTCGGGTGGGCGACCGCTTCCATGAAGGCGCGGGCGTGGTCGGGCGAGGTGCCGCCCCAGCCCTCGCAGTTTTCATGCAGGAGCACGATGTCCGCGTCCGCCGCAAGCTTAGCCATCTCGCGATAACGGCGGATGCCTTCGTCGCGCCAAACTTGGTCGGAAGTCCCGGCCTGCATCCAGCCCATCGTGCGGACGAAGCGGGTGCCGGCCTTCTGCATGCGGGGAATGAGCACGCGGAGGTCGGCAAGGTCGACGGCGAAGTCGCCGTTGATCGGGCGGCTCCAGTTGCCGATGGCGGAGGCGAAGCCGCTCACCCGCAGGCCGGCGTCCTGGATAGCCGCTAAGGCGCGGGCAAACTCATCCTCGGTGACCGCCGCGCTAGCAAACTGCTTGCCGTGCAGCAGGCGCAGTTCGAGGGCCGACCAGCCGAGCTCGCGGTGGGCGGCGATCTGGCCGGCGATGTCGTCGGCCGCTTCGTCGGCGAGTCCGGAGAGGGGCAGCATGGGTGAGGGGTTAACGCAGGGCGGGAAGCCTGACAAGCCGCATGCGGCTCAGCG
>RFQN01000057.1 GCA_009924965.1 Verrucomicrobiota bacterium | reverse complement strand
GTAGAGCTTGCCCGAGAAATTAGCGGAGTTGCCGTGCGTGAGGTGCCCGCCGTGCGACAGGTTCATCGTCAGGATCTTGTCGCCGGGCTTGATCGTGGCGAAGTAGACCGCGGCGTTGGCCTGGCTGCCCGAGTGGGGCTGCACGTTGGCATGGTCGGCGCCAAAGAGGGCCTTGGCGCGGTCGATCGCGAGCTGCTCGATCTTGTCGACCTGTTCGCAGCCGCCGTACCAGCGCTTGCCGGGGTAGCCTTCGGCGTACTTGTTCGTGAGCACGCTGCCTTGGGCTTCCATGATCGCCGGCAAGGTGAAGTTCTCGGAGGCGATCAGTTCGATGTGCGTCTGCTGACGCTTGAGCTCGGCCTTGATGATGGCGTCGATTTCCGGGTCAAGCTGGGCGAGAGGAGTGCGGC
Organism: Verrucomicrobiota bacterium; assembly: GCA_009924965.1. Classification (GTDB taxonomy): domain Bacteria; phylum Verrucomicrobiota; class Verrucomicrobiia; order Opitutales; family UBA953; genus UBA953. Next base: position 8,037 of record RFQN01000057.1, on the reverse strand, counting down.
TGATGGCGGTCATGGGAATAGGGAGATAGGTGAAAGAAGGGGACGCAAGCGTGACAACGGAAAAGGGGCGGATTTATCCACAGGACTCGATCTTGCCCACGCGGCGCTCATGGCGCCCACCCTCGAACGGGGCCGTCAGGAAGGCTTCGGCGCAGGCGATGGCCAAGGCGAGGTCCACATATTTAGCCCCTAAACACAGGACGTTTGCGTCATTGTGGCGGCGGCTGAGCTCCGCGGCGTCGGCGCTCTGGACCAAGGCGGCCCGGATGCCGGGAACCTTGTTGGCGGCGATGGAGATGCCGATGCCGGTGGTGCAGACGAGGAACCCGAAGCGGGCCCGGCCCGAAGTCACATCGGCCCCGACGGCATGCGCGTAGTCGGGATAATCACAGGAGGCCTCGGTCTCGGTGCCGCGGTCGAGGATGGTGTAGCCTTTGGCACGCAGGGCGGCCATGAGGTCGCGGCGCAAGGCTAAGCCACCGTGGTCGCTGCCGAAGGAAAGGGTCAAGGGAGTGCTCATGGACGGATAAAGTGGTGTTTGAGATAGGCCAGCAGGGCCGGGATGGCTTCCACCATCGAGTCGCGGCATTCTTCGTAGTCGCGGTAGCCTCCGCCGAAGGGATCGGGAATGTTGCGATCCGCACCTTCCGGCAGGACGTCGCGCAGGAGGAGGACATGCTCGGGGAGCGAATCGAAGCGCTGACGCAGCGCCGCCAAGTGCGACTCGGTCATGCCAAAGACGACGAGGCTGCGGTCGAGGTCGGCCTGAGAAAGCAGCCGACTACGATGGGCCTTCAGGTCCTGCCCGATGCGCTGCATCGTCTTGACGGAATTCGCGGAGGCAGGGTCGCCCGGGTGCGCGGCCAAACCGAACGACGCCACCTGCAGTTTCTCCAGCCCCCCTGCCCGCTTCGCCAACGCCGCCCGCAGCAACGCCTCCGCCATCGGGCTGCGGCAGGTGTTCCCTGTGCAGACAAACGTCACGGTATCGCGTTCGACAGGCATGGGCGAAAGGGTGTCGAGGCGCGGGGGCGGTTCAACCCGTAATCAGACCGCGCCGTCGCGGCGCAATTGGCGGTAACCGATGTCGCGCCGGTAATGGCAACCGGTGAACCGGATCTGCGGGACCACGGCATACGCCTTTTGCGCCGCTTCCGCCAAGGTGGCACCGTGGGCGACGACCCCAAGCACGCGGCCGCCAGAGGTCACGACCTCGCCTGTCGGCAGGCGCTTGGTGCCCCCATGGACGATGTCCACGCCCGCCGGGAGCTGCGGCGGCAAGGTGATGACGTCACCCTTGCGGATCTCGCCCGGGTAACCGCCGGCGGCCAGGACGACGATGATGGTCGAACCAGGGCGTAAGCGCACCGAGGCGGAGCGGAAAGTGCCGGCGGCGATGGCTTCCATGATCTCGACCGGGTCGGTCTCGAGCGAAGGCATCAGCACCTGGCATTCGGGATCGCCGAAACGCACGTTGAACTCGACCACGCGCGGGCCGATCGACGTCACCATGATGCCGACGTAGAGGGTGCCGCGGTAATCGATGCCGTCGGCCTTGAGGCCACGCAAGGTGGGGACGATGATCTCCTCGCGGAGGCGGCGCTCGACTTCCGGTGTGACGACGGTCGTGGGCGCATAGGCGCCCATGCCGCCGGTGTTCAGGCCCGTATCGCCTTCGCCCACGCGCTTATGGTCCTGGCTCGGCGGCAGCATCAGGTATTCCTCGCCGCAGACCATCAGCATGATCGAAGCCTCTTCGCCCTGCATGAATTCCTCGATGACGACTTCATCGCCAGAACTGCCGAAGACCTTCGTCTCCATCATGTCGCGCAAGGCCGCTTCGGCCTCCGCGTGCGTCGTCGCGATGACGACGCCCTTCCCCGCCGCCAGGCCCGAGGCCTTGATGACAATAGGGACGGGCTGCCGGCGCACATACGCCAACGCCGGCTCCAAGGAGCGGAAGGTCTCGGCCGCGGCGGTCGGGATCTTATGCCGGAAGAGGAAATCCTTGCTGAAGGCCTTGCTGGCTTCGAGGCGTGCCCCGGCTTGCAGAGGCCCGTAAGCCTTGACCCCCGCCGCCTCCAACACGTCCACGACGCCGTGGGCCAACGGCACCTCGGGACCGACGATGACGAACTGCGTCCCCGTGCGGCGGACCAGTTCGAGGACCGCAGCGCCGTTGTTGATGTCGACCTCCAGGCATTCGGCCTCCAAGGCCATGCCGCCGTTGCCGGGCGCCACGCGGACCTTGCCGACGCGGGGGCTGCGGAGGCAGGCCTTGAGCAACGCGTGCTCGCGGCCGCCCGAGCCAAGGATGAGAACGTCGATCTTGTCCTGCGGTGCCATGCCCCTATTCCTGCCGCGGAGCCGCCTTAAGGGAATAAAAAAGAGGCCCGGCTCAAAATTGAACCGGGCCAGCTTTAAATTGGTGCTCAGGCCGGGACTTGAACCCGGACACCTTACGGCACATGCACCTCAAGCATGCGTGTCTGCCATTCCACCACCTGAGCAATCTAAGGAAGGTCGAAAGTGGAACACCCGGGCATCAGTGCAAGAAAAAAGCGTTTGTGCCCACGCTTGCCAAGCGAGGCATCTTTGCCAACTCTCGCCCCGCAATGTCTCCCGATCCGGCCGATTCGTCCCGCCCTCCCGAAGAATCTATCAAGCCGATAGACCTTTCTTCGCTCGGTTTTGGCCCTTCTTGGGTCGACGGCCCGAACGAAAGCACCGGCCCCAGCCGAGGCTCCCGCCGCGAAGGCGGCGATCGTCCTTCTTTCCGCGACGGCGGCCACCGCGGCCCAAGCCGTGGCCCGGGTGGCCCCTCCCGCGGTCCTGGTGGGCCTTCTCGTGGCCCCGGCGGCCCGTCCCGTGGTCCGGGTGGCCCTTCCCGCGGCCCGCGCGACGACCGTCGTGGCCCCAGCCGCGACGACCGCAACGAGCGCTTCCGCGATGAACCGCCCATCCCGCAGATGGTCGTGACGACCGGCTTCTTCCCCGACGACGCCAAGTTCGAACTGCTCGGCGATGCGATGAAGAAGAGCCAAATCACCTACGAGCTGTTCAGCGTCGCGCTGCTCATCCTCGACAAGGAAGACCGCCTCTCAATCGTCATCAAGCCGGCCGACGCCGACAAGCGTCCCGATGCGACGCTGTCGCTCTCCGTGCCGGATGGCGTGCCGTTCCTCACCGAGGCCGAAGCCGTCAGCCACGTGCTCAACCGCCACCTCGATAAGTTCTTCGACACGGTCGAGGTCGAGACCGAAGCCCCCAAGGGTTCCTTCCTGATGGTCGCCCGTTGCAAGCGCACCGGCGCCATCCTCGGCTCGCCGACGCACCACAGCTACCAGAAGGCGCTGCGCGAACACCACGCCCGCACCTGTCCCAACGCGCCGTTCGACCGCTTCAAGGCCGACCTCGAGATGGTCCGCGAACCGGAAGCCATCGAGGCCTGGAAGAAGTCCATGTCGACCCGCACGGAATACGCCCCGAAGGACCGCCAAGAAGGCGAGCCGGAGCGCCTGGAAAGCATGGACGCCGCCCGCGGCTTCCTGCTGGCCTTCCGCCGCGAGGCCACCGTCGTGTCGCGCAATCAAGTCCGCTTCCCAGGCCGCCTGCTCGCCGAGATGCCGCCCGGCCCGCTCCGCGACTGCGTCCGCTACGCGCTCGACCGCCAACGCGAGTTCCCGCTCGACACCGCCAACGGCATCCGCGGCCGTCTCCGCAAGGAAGGCTTCCATCTCTACAAGAAGGGCTCCAAGGGCATCACCTATGCCTGCGGCGTCCGCCGCAAGTGCCGCGACCCGAAGTCCAGCTTCAGCGATGCGATGCAAAAGATCTTCGACTGCCTCGACAAGACCTCCGGCATCCAAGGCAAGGACGTCGCCCTCGCCGTCGCCGGCGAAGCCTCCGACGACGCCGCCAAGGCCCGCGTGCTGGCCGATCTCAACTTCCTCATCGGCGAAGGCTACATCGCCAAGCTGCATGACGGCCGCCTCTTCGCCCAGCCGGTGCTCAGCACCCAAGCCCAAGCGAAGGAAGAAGCCGCCAACGAAGACGCCTCCGAAGAGAAGTAAGCGCCCGCTCGAGCGAGCAGGCAGAAAAAAAGGGGCAGCACCGTGTGCTGCCCTTTCTCTTGGGCAAGCGCGCCCCCTTCCCTAGCCGATCTTCACTTCCAGTTGTCCGCGATCCAAGGGGTCGGCAAGACGCGGCGATACCACTTGCCGCTGCGTCCCACCAAGGCGTCGGGCGGATTGGGCACGCCGTGGAAGACGATGATCTTGGCGCCTTCCGGGATCGATGGGGTCTGGAAAAAAGAGAAGGGGAAATACTTCACGCAATGGCGCTTGAAGCTGCGGCACCAGGTCTCAGGCCAATAGCCCACCTTGCCCTGCGCGCTGAGGTGCGCCGTCAGGAATTCCTGTTCGTTGCGATGACGCTTCCGGACGGCTTCGAGGTTCGCGCGGAAATAATCGAGGACGTCGGGGTGCGCGCCGGCGGTCCAGCGATAGACCGACGAATTGCCGGTGTAGTCGCCCTTCTGCCAATCGCGGATGATCAGGAACTCTCCGGGTTGCTGGAAGAAGGCGTCCATGTTCCCGACGATGACGATGTCGATGTCGAGAAAGAGCACTTCGCCCTTCAGCTCCGGTCCGCCGGGCGCGCTGAGGTCCGGGGAAAAGGACACGAGCTTGGTCCAACCGCGCTCGGGCGCGCCCGCCGGGAGCTTGAGGCTCGGGATCGGGAAGGTCTCGATGCCGGGGTTAAGGCCGTCCATGTTGTCGGTCAGGCACACGAAACGGTGCGGAATCGTCAGGTGCCGTTGCACCATCGAATGGAGGCGGTTGACGTATTCGGGACCATACTTGGTGCCCCACTTCATGCAAAGGACGGTAGCCATGCGAAGGCCCTATCGTGGGCGAGGAAACGCCTTGCCTCCAGAGCAAACCGCAGGCGGCCCCGACGTTTCCGCCGCTTGCAGGCGACGGCGGCTTGGGTATAGTAGCCCACATGAGCGACGACGACTACACCCCGGACGACAGCGGCGACTCGGACAGCAGCTCCCACCACGAAGGCTGCGACCACGACCACGCGGACGGCACCTTCTACGAGGAACAACACGCTTGGGACAGGATCGACCTCGAGACGCGGGAGGCCCGCCGCGGGAGCTGCCTCCTCCTGCTGCTCGCCTGGCCCGCCGGAGCTTGGCTGCTGTTCGGCTGGTAAGGACGGGCCTTAAGCGATGTCCTTGTAGAAGCCCGGCGTCCACCGCCACCGGGGGTCGTGCAGGACACGCAAGGCCTCCTCGACGGTCAAGCCTTGGGCCCCAACCGCCCGGTTGGCCGCCCGCAACGTCGCCCATTGCGCCCGCTCCGCCGCACTCAAGCGATCTTCCCGGCCATGCGGCACCCCCATGCCTAAGAGGTGCAGCCAGAAACCTTCGAGCTGGAAGATGCTCTGGGCCGGCGTCAGGAGTTCGACCTCGAGGCAGAAGGTCGGGCCGTTTTCCTGGTAGAATTCCACCAGACGCTGGGCGCCGTGCAAGGCGACGTGCTCCCGACAATGCCGCCAGAAGGGCGTGTCGAGGCGTTGGTTGAAGCGGTAATGGATGGCGAGGAAGTCGCGGATCTCATCCCAGAGGCGGCCGCATAGACGATCGGTGGAGGCGCGCATGGAGTGGTTCTTCCGCAGCCCGCCCTCCGCCAAGGCGGTCGTGAGGAAGCGGCATTCGTGCGCGATGCAGAGCAAGGAGGTGGCTTCCAGGGGCTCGACGAATCCGGCCGCGTTACCGACCGCAAAGACGTTCCCGACCCATTGATGCGCATAGCGTCCAGGGACGAAGGGCACGACGCGGGTCGGTCCGACCTTGGGATTCTTCGCCCGGAACTCCGCCTCGGCTTCGGCGTCGGACTGGAACCGCGAGCAGTAGACGTACCCGCGGTTGATGCGGCCCGGGTGCTCGATCTGCCACGCCCAGCCCGCGCTCATCGTCTCCGCGGTCGTGTAGGGCAAGAGGGGCTCATCGGTCCGCGCCCAACCACCAACCACGGCCTTGTCGCAGAACAGCGAATCGGCGTAGCTGATGAACGGCGTGCCGAGGGCCTTGCCGATCAATTCGGCGCGGAAGCCGGAGGCGTCCACGAAGAAATCCGCCGCTAACCGCTGCCCGTCCTGCAGCCGAAGGGCCTGGATCTCCCCATCGGCCTGCTCGACCGAGGCCAGGTCGCCGTCGATGACTTCGATGCCGAGCTTGGCGGCATGGGCCTCCAACCAAGCGACGAGTTCCGCGTTCTCGATGTGGTAGCCCACCGTTGGGTTCACCAAGGGCCAGGGGCCTTCCGGGCTACGCGGAAAGACCTTACCGGCCGCCATCAAAGAGGTGACGGCGTCGACGTCGGCCAAGCTCTCGCCGCAGGCGAAGCCGACCGGAGTGCCTGAGGGCTCGAACTTCTGGCGCAAGGCCCCCGAAAACGTGTAGTGGTAGTCCTCCTTCCCCCAGAGGAACTTGATGCCGAGCTTGAGCGAAGGCTTCACCGCCCGGTAGAATTCCTCCGGTGGCACGCGCAGGAACCCATGCAGGAAACGCAGCAGGTCGGTGGTGCTGCCCTCCCCCACCCCGATGATGCCCAGCGTCGGGCTGCGCACGACCCGCACGCGCAGACGCGGGTGATGCGTCTTCAGGCTGGCGGCCATGAAGAAGCCGGCGGTGCCACCGCCGAGGATGAGGACATCCTGGATCATGGGGGGTCGTCGCGGGGTCAGCGACCCCTGCACCGTATCCACCATATCCAGACGGTCAAGCCTGTCGTATTATAGACTTTTACAAAAGCAGCCTACCGCAGCGAGCGCAACCAAGCGATCAGGTCGGCCAACTCCGCCGGCGTGAAGGCTGCATCCAACCCGCCGGGCATGAGGCTGGTGTCCAGTTGGGTCTGGCTCGCGACGCTGGCCGTCGGGAAGGTCTGCAGCTGGCCGGCGGCGTCCATCAGGACCAGGCCTTCCGGACCGCGGGACTTGACCAGCCCGACATGGCTCTGCCCATCCGTGGTCACGACGGCGTGCAGTTCGTAGTCGCGGGCGATGGTGTTGCTGGGGAAAAGGATGCTTTCGACGAGTTCGCGTTCGGTCCGGATGGCCCCGATGCGGGACAGGTTCGGGCCGATGGCGCGGCCGACTTCGCCGACTTGGTGGCAAGCCACGCAAGCCCCTTTGCCGGCGGCGAAATTCCGGGCGCCGACCTCCGGCCGGCCAGTCCGCGCCGCGTCCTGGGCCAAGGAGCTGCAGCAAGAGGTCAAACGCGGCCGGACTTAACTGACTGCCGGCGTCGGACAACGCCAAGAGGGCCTGCAGGCGCAACGCGAGGGCCTTCGTCTGATCCGCGGCGAGCGCGTTCAGGCGTTCGTCGAAGCTGCGATGCTTGACCCGCGCGAGCGCCGTCAGCAGGACCGGGCTGGCTTCCGTCTCGAGCAGGCCGAGCAAGACCGGTCGCCACTGCTGGTCGGGCAACTTGCCGGTGGAGGCAGCGATTGCCTTCAAGGCGACTTGACGGACAGGGCCCGGCTTCTGCAAGGCCGTGCGCAAGGTCTGGGCGACGGCCGGACTGCCGGCCAAGGGAGTCGCGAGGCGTTCAAAGGCCCAGAGGCGGCGCTCCGACAGCACCGGTTCCGCCAGCCAAGCCGCGAAGACCTTGGCGACGCGGGCCTCGGCATCTGGGGCCTGACTCAAGGCGACCACGGCGTTTGTCGCCAAGGCTGGCTCGAATGCGTCCAAGGCCGTTGCGGCGAAATCATAGACGGCGGCGCGCTCCGCAGGGACGGTCACGACCTGGGAAACGATGCGCAGGAGGCGGGCCTGTTGCCGCACCGAGGGCGAGGCTTGGAGCTCCCGCACGCCGAAGGCCCGCGTATGCATGGCCGCGTAGTCGGCGGCGTGCTCCAAGAATGGATCCAATGGCTGGTCCAATAAAGCCAACAACGCCGCCCGGGCCGCAGGGGTGGTGACGCGACGAAACGCAAACTGCTCGCACGCACGGCGGGCCAC
>RFQN01000056.1 GCA_009924965.1 Verrucomicrobiota bacterium | reverse complement strand
TCATCTGGGTGTAGTCGCCCGCCAAGGCGACGATGTCCGCCCTTTGGCGAAGGTCGTCGATGGATCTGCGGGAGATTCTGGCCACGGCTGTCAAGGGGTGCGTGTCAAGCGGGGCTGGGCAACCTCATTTAGTTCCCATTCGGCCGCGTAAGTTCCCCCTTAGGGGTGCCTAAGGGGCTGAATCTGTCAAGGGGTGGCGGGAAAAGCCCAGCCTAGCACTCGTCGCAGAGCTTGTGGCGGATGTCCTTGGCCTCTTGCCGGCACTGGGCGGCCTCGGCCTGCCTGCCTTGGGCTTCCAGGGCTTCGGCGAGGTTCGTGAGGATGGTGGCGGCCTCGCGGCGACCTCTGGGGTGCAGGCGGTATTCGGTGGCCAGCAGTTGGCGTTGGATGCGCTCGGCCTCGGGGCCGTTTTGCCGGCGCAGCTCCACGCTCGCCAAGATGCTCCAGAGGCCGGTGACGTCCTCGTGGTCAGGCCCCACCCGCGCCGTTTCGCACGCGATGGCTTCCCGGTAGCAGCGGGCGGCGCGGTTGAAATTGCTCAAGCGGTAATAGCAACCCGCCAGTTGGGTCAGGCCATTCGCGTAGGCCGCCGGATCGCGGTCCGGGTCTTGAGCGAGGACGGCGAGGTATTCTTCGTAGCCTTGGGCGGCCTTCGCGAAGTTGCCGGCGGTGCTCGCTGCGCGGGCAGCGGCTTCGTATTGCATGGCCTCTTGGGCTTTGGCGCTGAGGGGTTGCGGGGCGTTGATGGCCTGTTCGGCGGTCGTGCAGGCCGCGAGCAGGGCTAGGCTTAGGCACGCTGGCAAAAGGGACGATCGCATGCGGCTGTTTTTACGCGGATGGCCGGGAAGGGCAACCTGGATGTGCGTCGACCATGTTTCGGTTGCGACAGCCTTGTGGCGCATTGTGGCGTTTGTGCCGAAAGTTAAGACCAGGTGTATCACCGTTCCGTCACGCACCTGTCGTGGGAACTCCATGATGGGATGAGAAGGTATGGTCCTTCTCCATGCGAAACCTATCCCGCTCGTTCCTCCTCGCCGCTGCGTTCTCCGCGACGGCTTTTGCCCTCCCGACGACCTCCACGGGTCCGTCTAGTTCCCAGACGCCTTACGTCACCGTGACGGCTCCGAACTGGTCGGCTCTCTCTGTCTTGACCACTGGCGACGCCGCCCTGAACGGCTATCGTATGGTTGGCGTCCCTGATGGCATGGGCGCCTTCGACAACAATGACGGCACCTTCACCTTGCTGGTGAACCAGGAGTTCGGCCAGACCAACGGTATCGTTCGTGCCCACGGCTCGACCGGTGCCTTTGTGTCCAGCTGGGTGATCGATAAGGCTACCTGGCGAGTGCTCTCAGGCACGGATTTCCTGTCTTCCGCCAACAACCTCTACCTTTGGAGCGCGACGAGCAGCACCTGGTCTTCTGGCGTTACCACGCAGATCGGTCGCCTGTGTTCGGCGGACCTCGCCCCCGTCAGTGCCTTCTACAACGCTAGCACGAGCACGGGCTATAATGGCCGCATCTTCCTGAACGGCGAAGAAATCGGTAACGAAGGCCGTGGCTTTGCTTGGGTCGCGACCGGCGCCGACGCCGGTAAGGTGTTCGAACTGCCGCACCTAGGGCGTTATTCCATCGAAAACCTCTTGGCCAATCCTTTCCTGACGGGGGCCGACGCCAATAAGACCATCGTCGCCGGCAACGACGACTCGACCCCGGGTCAGGTCTACGTCTGGGTCGGCAACAAATCCAACACCGGCACGGCCATCGACAAGGCTGGTCTCACCAACGGCACGTTGTACGGCGTCAAGGTGACCAATGGTGGCGCGAACTATGCGAACGCTGCGGTCACCCGCGAGTCCGCCGGTGCGATTAACGGAACCTTCACCTTGGTGGCGCCGACCTTCTCGACCTCTAACTGGGGCACGACGCCGGGCACAGCCTTCCAGACGGCCTCGACGACCGCGGGCGTGACGGAGTTCGCCCGCCCCGAAGACGGCGCGTGGCTGAACGCCTCCACCTATGTTTTCAATACCACGGGCGCTTCGATCATCCCGACGGGTGGTACGGTAGGCGTGACGCAGTCCTCGCGCCTCTATAAGCTGGTGTTCGGTAATACCAGCGACTTCACCCAAGGTGGTACGATCTCGCTCATCGTCGACAGCGCCAACCTGCGCGGCCGGGATGGCGATCTGGCGCGTTCTTTCGACAACCTTACCGTCGGCAACGACGGCCTGATCTACGTCCAGGAAGACCCGGGTAACGTCGCTTACATCGCCAAGCACTGGGTCATCGACCCGAACGCTGCCAACCCGACGGCGAGCGCCCTCCAGATCTTGGAGTCCGACCGGAGTCGCTTCCTGACCGGTGGCGCCGACTTCCGGACGGTGGACGAGGAAACGTCCGGCATCATCGATATCTCCTCCATCATCAACGACGGCACGAAGTGGTTCCTCGTGGCACTCCAGAACCATGCCTTGGTGACCGGCACGGATACCTTCGGCCTGTTTGAGGGCGGCCAGCTCATCGCGATCAACAGCAAGAGCAGCGCCTCGGTGCTCGCCAACGGCGTCTACACCTTGGATGGCGCTACCTTGAGCTCGTCGGGCGTCGCGACCATCTCCAACGCCATCACGCTCACGGGCACGGGCGGCGTCATTGATACGACCGGCACGACCACGCTCTCGGGCTCGATTTCCGGGACGGGCCAGCTTTGGAAGGTCGGCTCGGGCGAGGCGATCCTCAGCGGCGTCAACACCTACTCCGGCAACACCAACGTGTCCGCGGGTACCCTGACCATCAACGGTACGGTCAGTTCCCCTAATGTCACGGTGTTCAACGGCGGTACGTTGAAGGGTTCCGGCCGTATCAACGGCAACCTGACCAGCTTCGGCACCGTGTCTCCGGGCAACTCGCCGGGCATCTTGACCATCACGGGCAGCTACACCGAAAACGCCGTCCTCGACATCGAGGTCGGAGGCACTGTCGCTGGCGTGAACCCGGCTGGTTTCGACCAGGTCAACGTCTCTGGCGCGTTCACGGCGAACGCGACCTCGACCCTCCGCGTCACGCGGTTCAATAACTTCGACCCCGTTCGTGGTCAGAGTTTCCGAGCCATCATCGCGGGCAGCTACGTCGGCGCCTTCGGTACCTTGGACCGTAACACGCAGACGGCGCAAGTCCTCTACCAGACCTCCACGGGGACGATCTTCGGTACCGGCCTGTCCGAGACGCAGACCTTCGCGGATTACGACGTGACCGTCGCCAACCGCATCGCCGTCGGCGCCGCCCTTTGGGCGGATGGCGTGGTCAACGGCACCGTGATCAAGAATGGCGCAGGTACGACGACCTCCACGGCCAAGGCCTACTTGGCGGCGACCGATGTCGGCACCGCTGCGGCGGGCGTGCTGCTGGCCGCGGATGTCGGCACGGCCTTGGACTCGCTCTCGCCGGAAGCGTACGGTGCGGTGGCCCAGATGGGTGCCCGCAACGCCCACTCGCTGGCGCGTTCCCTCCTGGCGGTGATGCCGACCGGCGATGCCTGGACCTATCAGTTGGGTTACGATGCCTCGAAGGCGACTTCCACCGCTTCGCCGACCAGCCTCAACGGAGAGTTCGACGTCAACTCCTCCTATGCCTTGGCGACCCGCGGCCTCGGCCAGAGCAGCAAGGTCTCCATCATGCTCGCGACCGACCACGGGAACGTGGCCGCTAGCGGATTTGCCTCGAAGATGACCGGCCAGACGATCGGCCTTGGTTTCGGCACGAGCTTCGGCGCTGCCCGCTTGGACCTCGGCTTCACCTCGGGGGTGGAAACGGTTTCCGGTACCCGCTCGGGACAGTCCTTCAGCAACGCCAAGATGTCGGGCTCTGCCGTCATGGCGCGTCTGACCTTGGCGCCGTTGGCCGGCATCACGCCGTTCTTCGGCCTGAGCCGCAGCAACGGCACGATGGATGCGATCGCCGAAACGGGCACGGGCGCGAACCTGAACGTCGCCAGTTTCTCGCAGTCCTTGTCGCTGGCGGAAGTCGGCGCCGAGTACAGCTACAAGCTCTCGGACAAGGTCACCCTCGGCGTCACCGCCGCCTACGAGCATGACCTCGGCAACAACACCCAAAGCATCTCGGCCACCTTCGCCGATGCCGCGTCGCCGACGGCCTTCACCGTCAACACCTATGGCTTCGGCAAGGATCAGTTCCGCGGTGGCCTCAACTTCAAGGCAGTCTTGAGCGAGTCGAGCTCGGCTGGCCTGTCCTACGAAGTGCGCTCCGGCAACGGGGTGAAGTCCGCTTCCGAGCTGAAGCTCAACTACACCAGCCGCTTCTAAGGGTTAGGTGCGAAGCCAAAACGAAGGCCGCCCACTGGGCGGCCTTCTTCTTTTTCGGTTGGCGCCAGTCGTCAGTCGCCGAGGAACGTGACGTCATCCCACTGGGCCTTGAAGAACGGAGCCGAAAGGTCCGGTTCGACGACGAGCACGTGGTTGCCGGCGGCTGCGGCTACGGTCGACTTGCCGTCCTTGAGTTCCACGGGCTTGCCGTCGATCCAGGCGGCCTTCACGCCGGTCAGGACCAAGGGCTTGGCGGTCGCCGCCGACGCAGTGAAGCGGGCTTCCGCGTAGAGGCGCCCAGGGTTGAACTCCTTCAGGAGCTGGCCGTTGATCAAGGAGTAGACGGTCGCGGGAGCGCCGGACTTGGCCAAGGCGCCCGGGGGCTGGTCTTGGAAGGTCCATGCACGGGCGACGTTGTTCTTGCTGGTGTCGAAGGGGCCGGGCTTGCCGATCTCACCGAGGAACGCGAAGAGGCTGCGCTTCGGCACGAACTCGAGGCCGTCGACCAAGCCGGCCGGCATGAGGCTGCCGATGTTCTCGCGCTTCACGAGGTTGGCCTTGCTGACGGGGAGTTCCACGCCTGGGCCCGGGCGGATGATGATGTCGCTGGTGGTCTCGCGGGCGGGAATGCCGGTGAGCACGCTGCCGTCCTTCATGGTGAAGGCGAAGCCGTGGTAGCCTTCCTTCACCTTCGCCGCCGGGTTGAGCACGCTTTCCACGATGTAGTCGATGGGGGCGCTCGCGCCGAGGCTGGAAAGGTCGGGGCCAAGCTTGCCGCCGGCGCCACCGATGGCGTGGCAGAGCGCGCAACCGTTCTTGCGGTAGACGATTTCGCCTTCCACCGGGTCAGCGCCACGCTTGAGGGCGGCGACCATGCCGTTCACTTCGGCCGCGTAGTCGCGCGTGCCGGCCTTGGCGCCGGTGAGCGGGGTGAGGACGTCGACGAGCGCCTTGCCGGTGCGGCCCGAGCCCTTGGCGGCTTGGAGCGCGGCGGCATAGGTTTCGGGCGTCAGGTCCTTGGGGAAGGCCTTGACCAGGCGCGCGGAGAAGGCGGCGTTGGTGAAGAGTTCCTGCCAGGTGCTGACGGCTTCGTTCTTCTTCAGTTGCGCGAAGATGCCGGGGAGGACCTTGAGCGCTTCAGCCGGGGCGTGGACGGATAAGCCGATGAGCGCGCCGCGGCGGACGGAGAGCGGTTGCGTCTCGGCGGCCAAGGCTTGCAGCGCCTTGACGGAGGCGGGCTGTCCGATGTCACGGAGCGCCTTGAAGGCGAAGTCGCGGGCAGCCGGATCCTTTTCCTGGCCGGCGAGCTGGGCGATGGCGGGGACGTTCGCCACGAGCTTCCAGGCGCCGCTCAGGCGGACCGCCGCGAGACGCAGGTCACGGTTATCGGATTGGAACAACGCCGTGAGCGCGCCGAGGTCGCCCACGGGCCGGGCGTTGCGGGTGAGGGCGGCGTCGACGAGCGCGCCGGCGGCGCGGACGCGGGCGGCGGGCTGGAGGGCATTGGCTTTGGTCAGCAGGCCGAAGAGTTGGGTGAGTTCGGCTTCGCCGCCAGCCTTGCCGATGAGCTCGATCCAAGGGCCGGAACCAGCGGCATCAATCGTGCGTCCCTTGAACAAGGCTTGGATGTGCGGACCGCTGACCACGGGGTCGGCGATCTTCACCAGACGGTCGAGCTTGGCTTCACGTCCGTTGAGCAGGTCAGGCTGGGCCACCACGGCGGACAGCCAGGTTTGGGCGACTTCGTTCACGCTCGTCCATGCCGCGAAGTCGAGGAAGCTGTCGTCGGCGTGGTTCGTCGCCCCGTCGAGTACGGCGTCGGCTGCGGCGAAGGTGCCAAGGCGAGCCAAGGCGCGGTAGGCTTCGAGCTGCACGCGCGGGTTGGCGTGCTGGAGGGTCGCGGCGATGGCCGGGACGTCGCTCGGTTGGACGAGGCGGTGAGCCTTGCCGAGTTCGCGCAAGGCGACCTGCACCGTGACCTCATCGGAGCTCTTCAGCATCGCCAGGAGTTCGGTCGCGCTGTCGGTGCGGCCGCTCAGCAGCCACGCCGCATGGCGACGGGTGACTTCATCCTTGGCCCACCCCTTGAGGGCTTGCTGGAGCGTGCTGGCGTCGAGCAGGAGCAGTTCGCGGCGGGCCTGTTCGAATTCCCAGCGGTTCGGGGAAGTCAATTTCGCCAGAAGGGCGGACGGTTGTTGGCCGGCGAGCGGCGTCCAGGCGAGGGGCTTGCTGCCGGCCGGAGCGATGCGCCAGATGCGGCCGTGCTGCTTATCGCGGCGCGGGTCGCGGAAGTCGACTTCGCCGTGGTTGATGATCGGGTTGGTCCAGTCGGCGACGTAGAGGCCGCCGTCAGGTCCCATCGACAGGCCGATCGGGCGGAACGACGCATCGCTGGTGCGGACGACGTCGGGTTGGGCCTTGGTGATGTAGCCGGACTTCGGCTTGGCGTCGGCGGTGAAGTCGTTGAAGGCGAAACGGACGATGCGATGCGCGCGGAAGTCGTTCGTGATGGCGTTGCCTTGCCAGTCGGCGCCGAAGAGCGGGCTGTGGACGATTTCGAGGCCGCAGAACTTCGGGTAGGAACCTGGGCTGATGCTGCTGATGGTGCGACGGGCACCTTCGGAGGGCGGCAGGACCGCGCCAGGGAAGCCCCAGCTGACGCCGTTGCCGTCCGCGCCGGAGGTGAGGAAGGTCTGGCCCGCGAGGTCTTCCTGTTGGCCCCAAGCGTTCACGAGGCCCTTGGAGTGCACTTCGAGGCGCTCGCGCTCGGGGTCATAGGCGAAGGCCACGCCCGAGTTCGCGCGGATCAGGCCCCAAGGGGTTTCGATGTGCGAGTGGATGTAGATCGTCTGGTGGAAGTACAGGCGACCATCGATGCCCCAGTGGAGCGCGTGGATGATGTGGTGCGTGTCTTCGGTGCCGAAGCCGCTGAACACGATGCGACGGTCGCTGAGGAGGCCGTCAGCGCCGGGTTTGGTGAGGTGCAGCAGTTCGGTGCTGGCGCCGACGAAGCAGCCGCCACGGTTATCCGGGGCGACCCCCGCGGGGATCAGCAACTTGTCGGCGATGATGCGCGAGGATTCGGCGACGCCGTCTTTGTTGGTGTCTTCGAGGAGGATGATCTTGTCGTTGCCGGTGGACGGGCCGAACTTGGCGGCGTTGCCTTCCATCTGCGCACCAAGGTCGTCCGGGTTGACCTGCGGGTAGGTGTTCGATGTGGCGACCCAGAGGCGGCCGCGGGTGTCCCAATTCATGTGGACGGGTTTTTCGAGCAACGGGTTCTCGGCGAAGAGGGTGATCTCCAGGCCAGGCTCGAGCTTGAAGTCGGGCCGCGGGAGGGGCGGCAGTTCCGCGAGTTTGGATGGGGTCTTGGGTTCCGGCGGCAGGGTGCTGGGCTTGCCGGCGGAAATGCCAATCGCGTTGGCCTCGGCCTTGTCGACGAGCGGGTCGAACTTGGGGATCTCGACCGCGTTGCGGCCTTGTTCGCCGCGGCGGAAGCCGAAGATGTAGGTGTAGTTGGCCGGGCGGCTGCGGTGGAAGAAGAGCGCGTTCTTGCGAAGGATGGCTTCGCGCAAGGAGGCTTGGGCGGCGTCTTCAGCGTCCCACTGGGCGACGTCGGCCTTCCAGCCCAGCTGCTGGGCGAAGCTCGTGGCGAGGGCGCGGTAGCCGCGGGCGTTTAGGTGGACGCCGTTGTCGGTGCCGTGCGCGAGCGAGATGCCGGCGGTCTGCTGCCACTCAGCGGCAATGAACGGAGCGTGCTTCTCGGCGGCGAGGTCGCGGAGCACCTTTTCGTATTCGGCAAGGATCGCGTTGTGTTCGGCGGGGTCGGGCAAGCCCGGGCGGGATGCGCGGAGGTCTTCATGTTTGATCGGGCCGACGAAGACGAAGCGCACCTTGCCGCCGGGGCTGGCCGCGGTGATGAGGTCCATCAGCTGCAGCAGTTCGCGGCGGAATTTGGCGGGGCTGTGGTCGGTGCCGTAGCGGGCGGGGTCGGGGTTGAGGACGGGGTCGTTCTTGCGGTAGGTCAGGTCGTCCAGGCTGGCGGCCATGCCGTAGCCGAGGATCGCCACGGTTGGCTTCACGACGGCGAGCTGTTCCTTGAGGCTGTCGACGCCCTTGGTGACGGGATCGAAGCTGGCGCGCGAGGCTCCCAGCGGGCTGTCGCCGCTGTAGCCGAGGTTGCGCACGGCGAAGTTCCGGCCCGGGAACTCGCGGCGCATCTTGGTCTCGAGGTAGCCAAAGTTGTTTTCACGCTCGATGAGCACGTCGCCGATGAGCAGGACGCGGTCGCCGTCTT
>RFQN01000055.1 GCA_009924965.1 Verrucomicrobiota bacterium | reverse complement strand
TCGGGCTTGAAGTTCAGCTTGCGGCCCAGTCGGACCGACAGCGCGGCGAGGTTGACCAGCGTGGAGCTATGGAAGGCTTCGTTGACGCCGTAGCCAAACGGACGGCGCTCGCGGGCGGCGAAATCGAAATCATCTTCCTGACGCTCCGGCAGCGGGTATTCCATGGCCTTGCGGATGAGTTCCGGACGATCGGAACGCATGTTCGCGAAGAGCTTGCCGTTCGGGCCTTCGAGGAAAGGCTTCTCGCCCTTCTCGGCCAGTTCGGACTCGAGGATGATGCGCGTGCCGTCGGCGTAGGTGAGCGTGACGGTCTTCCAGACGCCGCAAGCGACCGGATCCTGCGGCGGCGCGTCGCAATCAACGGACACCGGGAACTCATTGTCCTTGCCGATGAAATACTGGACGGGGTCGAGGAAGTGCTGGCCCATGTCGCCGAGGCCGCCTTGGTCGAAGTTCCAATAGCCGCGGAAGGAACCGTGGCAGCGGTGCGGGTGATACGGGATGAGGGGCGAGGGGCCGCAATACATGTCCCAGTCCAAGTTAGCGGGAACGGCCTGCGGGGTGAGGTTCGGCTTGCCGGTCCAAAGGTTCACCTTCCAAGCGATGCCGCCGACGCAGGCGAGGCGGACGGTCAGCGGGCCACCGAGGACGCCGCTGGCGACGACACGGCGGATCTCACGGGCTGGGCCGACGCCGTAGTAGTTGGTGGAGTTGAGGCGGAACCAGGTGTTGATGCGGAAAGGCACACCGGTCTCCTGCACGACCTTACGCAGGGCGAGGCCTTCGCCGATCGTACGCGTCATGGGCTTCTCGCACCAGACGGACTTACCGAGGCGCGCGGCCGAGGCGGCGATGACGCCATGCCAGTGCGGCGGCGTGCAGACGTGGACGACGTCCGCGTCGGCTAAGCCGATGATCTCGCGGAAGTCGCGCGTGCTCTTCGGCGTACCGCCGCCGGCAGCCTGCACCTGGTTCACGCGGCTCTTCGCATGGTTGTCGTCGACGTCGCAGACCGCGAGGATGCGGTGCGCCCCCTTCATGTGATCGCCAAAGTGGGCACCGGAACCGGAGATCCCGCCGCAACCGACGATGACGTGGTTGAGGGTCTCGCTCGGGGGCACGAAGCCTCGGCCCAGGACGTGACGGGGAATGATGGTGAAGCCAGCGGCCGCAAGGGCAGTCTTCTGGAGGAAGGAACGACGGGGTAATCGCATGAACGAGGGGTAGGAACCTTCCAGACCCCCTTCAATCCCTATAGTTCCCGGAGAGCCCATAAAATCAGGTATATGAGCCATACCGTTCGTAAGGAAGGCGCACTTGCCTAGCCCGCGAGGGCGAACACCTTGCCACCATGCGCGTCTTCGCCTTCACCGACCCCAGCACTGGCCTCCGCGTTTCGGCAGCGCAAGACGCCTCCGGAGTCTGGCGCGAAGCCATCGTCCGTTCCGGACGCTATGTACTGACCGAACGCCACGTCGACGCCCGCTCCCCTGCCCCCGGTGCGCCCATCACGCCTACAGCCATCTTCTGTGCCGGCGTGAACTACGCCGACCACGCCAAGGAGTTCGGCAGCAAGCAGCAAGCGCACCCAACGATCTTCATGAAGAACCCGGCGAGCGCCACAGGCTCTGGCCCCGTGCTCCTCCCGCGCTTCCTCCGCAGCGACGCCGTCGACTATGAGGCCGAGCTGGCCGTGGTCATCGGCCGCGACTGCCACAACGTCACCCGCGAGCAAGCCCTCGACTACGTGCTCGCCTACACCTGCGCGAACGATGTGTCGGCCCGCGATTGGCAAAAGGAATGGGGCGGCGGCCAGTGGTGCCGCGGCAAGTCGTTCGACACCTTCTGCCCCCTGGGGCCCTGCTTGGTCACGCCCGACGAGATCCCCGACCCGCAACAGCTGCAGGTCTCGTTCCGGCTCAACGGCGTTACGATGCAATCCGCTTCGACCAGCACCATGCAGTTCGCCGTGGCCGACCTCATCGCCTTCCTGGCGGCCAGCTCAACGCTGCCGGCCGGCTCCGTCATCCTCACCGGGACTCCCGCCGGCGTGGGCATGGCGCAAAAGCCTCCGCGCTGGCTGCAGCCCGGTGACGTGATGGAAGTCGAAATCAGCGGCCTCGGCGTGCTCCGCAATGAGGTCCGCGAGGAAGCCTAAGCTAAATAGCCGCACCGCTTTGCCTTCGGGATGATTCCTCTTAGGGTGCAAAGGGTCACGCCCATGCCCAGTTCCACCCTTCCCTTGCCTGCGACCAGCCCGACTACTTGGTCGGCCACGTTGGGCCAGACGCTGGACGTGCCGTTCTATGAGCGGAGCGACTGGGCAGAAGCCTTGGCCAACCCCGAGATCGAGTTGGGCGACCTTCCGCGGATCAGCAAGCAGGAGCTCCGCGACCATTCCCCGGAAGGCTTTCTTCCTCGCCGCTACACGCTGTCCAAGCTCATCGCCGAGGGCCTCATCGAAGAAGAAAGCACCTCCGGGACTTCGGGCGCCAGCGTCCGCGTCATCTTTGGACTGACCTGGTGGGCCGAGCAGGAAGCGCGGGCCCTCCGCCAGAACCCCTTCATCCGCCAACTCCTCAACGCCGATCCGGCCGCTCGCCGCGCGGTGTTCACGACTCCCGGCTGCAGCGGCGTGAGCTGCTTCGCGCGCTGGCTCAACGTCGAGCAACGCACCCTCGGGTCGACGCTCTACGTCAACCAGGAACGCATCCCTTTCAGCCTGCCGGAAGCCAAGCTCGCCAAGATGGCCGAAGAAACCGCCGCTTGGGCGCCGGCCTTCCTGGACGTCGACCCCGTGCATGGTATGTGGTTCGCCCTTTACTGCGAACGCCATGGCCTGCGCTTCCCGTCGTTGCGCTTCATCCTGACGAGCTACGAATACACCAGCGTCGTCCATCGCCGCGTCCTGGAACGCGTCTTCGGCGTGCCCGTCGTCAACCTCTACGGCTCCAGCGAGACCGGCCACCTCCTCATCGAAGCTGCTGACTCCGTCTCCCTGCCCAGCCCCGAGACCGCCACCTTGGAGCTCGTTGACCGCGATGACCGCGGGGTCGGGCAATTCCTGGTCACCACGCACACCAACCCCTACCTGCCGCTCCTCCGCTACGCCATCGGCGACTACGCCGAGCGCTCCGGAGAAGGCTACATCGTCCATGGCCGCGTCCGGGACGCCCTGCGCCGGGCCGATGGGTCCGTGGCGACCACGCGCCAAGTCGACGCGCTCTTCGCGGACCTCACCGACATCGCCCATTACCAGGTCCGGCAGCATCCCGATGGCCAGCTGGAAGTCTTCCTCATGCCTGTCGTCGCCGGCGCGGACCTCAGCGCCAGCAGCGCCCTCCTCGAGCCTCGTCTGCGTGTGCTGCTCGGTGGTGCTGTCACCATCCGAACGGGTGTTTTGATCGCCCCCGAAGACTCCGGAAAGTTCCGCCTGACCGTCCCGTTGGCCTGAACCGCCTCGCAAACGCCCCCTGCCGCCGTTTTTTCGCTTCTTGGCTGGAAAACCGCCCGAAGACCGCCCAAGGTGGCTTTTTACATCGATGGAAGTCTATATCGACGGAAAGTTCTACCCTAAGGCCGACGCCAAAATCTCGGTCTTCGACCACGGTTTCCTTTATGGAGACGGCATCTTCGAAGGCATCCGCCTCTACAAGGGCTGCGTCTTCCGCCTCGACGAGCACCTCGAGCGCCTGGAGATGTCCGCCAAGGCCATCTGCCTGACGATGCCGTGGACGCGCCAGCAGATCGCCGACATCGTCTGCGAATCCTGCCGCCGCAACAACCTCACCGACGGCTACATCCGCCTCGTCGTGTCCCGTGGCTTCGGTGACCTCGGCCTCTCGCCGAAGAACTGCCCCACCCCGTCGATCATCTGCATCGCCGACTCCATCAAGCTCTACCCCGAGGAACTCTACACCACGGGCATGAAGATCATCACCTCGCCGACGCGCCGCATCAGCCCGGCCGCGCTCCCGCCGATGATCAAGTCGCTCAACTACCTGAACAACATCATGGCCAAGATCGAAGCCCAGCAGCACGGCTTCCACGAATGCCTGATGCTCAACGAACAGGGCTACGTCTCCGAGTGCACCGGCGACAACGTCTTCCTCATCCATAAGGGCCGCCTGCTCACGCCGGCCTCCCACACCGGCGCCCTCGTCGGCATCACCCGCCAGGTCGCGCTCGAAGTCGCCGCCGCCCTCGGCATCCCGACCGTCGAGACCAACATCACCCGTTACGACGTCTGGAACGCCGACGAGTGCTTCCTCACCGGCACCGCCGCCGAGGTCATCCCGGTCATCGAAGTCGACGCCCGCACCATCGGCACCGGCAAGCCCGGCCCGTTGACGGCCAAGATCCTCGCCGAGTTCCGCAAGAAGGCTTCCCGCGAAGGCGCGATGATCCGTTAAGGCCGTCCTTCCGGGGGATAAACCCGGAAACAGCCGCATGTCCACCGCCCCCGACCCCACGCAGACGAACGCGACGGCCCCGACGTTGCGGCGCCTGCTGGGCATCGCTTGGTCGCATCGGACGGACTGCCTCCAGCTGCTCGGCCTGCAGCTCATCCTGGTCGTCTTCACGGTCACGGTCTTCGTGCTCACGGGCATCGCCGTCGACTTCATCCGCCACTGCGCCGACGCGAACGTCCCGGCCCCGACGCTGCCGTTCTTCGTCCCCAAGGACAGCGACAACGTCTCCACCCTATGGTGGCTCTCGGGCGGCATCATCGCCGTGGCCCTGCTGCGGGCGGCGCTGTCCTTCGTCTTCGGCTTGGTCTCGGTCCGCTTCATGCACGGGCGCATCGTCGTCAACCTGCGCGCCCAGGTCTTCGCCAAGCTCCAGCAGCTGAGCTTCCGCTTCTTCGACTCGAACGCCAGCGGCTCGATCATCAACCGCGTCACCTCCGACGCCCACTCGGTCCGCATCTTCATCGAAGGCGTCCTGCTGCAGCTCGCCATCATCATGGTCACGCTCGTCGTCTGCTCGGTCTACATGTTCCGGACCGACTGGCGCCTCACGCTGGCCTGCCTCTCGGTGTTGCCGATCCAGATCTGGTTCGCGGTGCGTTTCTCCAAGAAAGTCCGCCCGGCCTACGAAGAGAACCGTGACCTCATGGACCGCATGGTGCTCGGTTTCTCCGAGAACGTCCAAGGCATCCAGGTCGTCAAAGGCTTCTCGCTCGAAGGCCGCGTGCTGGGCCGCTTCGCCGGCTGGAGCGAGGACATCCGCGTCCAGAAGCGCAAGGTGTTCGGCGAGATCGCCCTCTTCTGGCCGGTCATCGACGGGCTGAACCGCCTCTCCATGATCATCCTGCTCGGCTACGGCGGCTGGCTGGTAATGCACGGACAGATCTCCCTCGGGACGGGCTTGGTGACCTTCGCCGGCCTGCTCCAGCAGTTCGCGACGCAGGTGACCACGGTGGCCGCGGTCGTCGACAACGCCCAGGTCTCCCTCGCCGGCGCCAAGCGCATCTTCGAGATCCTCGACACCGACCCCGGCGTGGCCTCGCAAGCCGACGCCCGCTCGCCTGGCCGCTTCCTTGGTCGCGTGACGTTCGACAACGTCTCCTTCGAATACAACGAGAACGCGACGGTGCTGAAGGACGTGAACTTCGTCGCCGAACCCGGCCGACGCATCGCCATCGCCGGCGCCACGGGCGCGGGCAAGTCCGCCCTGCTCTCGCTCATCCCGCGCTTCTACGACCCCCGCCACGGCCGCGTGCTGCTGGACGGGCATGACGTCCGCACGCTCCCCCTGCAGGAGCTGCGCCGACAGGTCGGGATGGTCTTCCAGGAGAACTTCCTGTTCTCCAACACGATCGCGGCGAACATCGCCTTCGGCCACCCCGACGCCAGCCAAGAGCGCATCGAACGCGCGGCCAAGATCGCGGGGGCGCACGACTTCATCATGGCCTTCCCCGAAGGCTACGAGACCTTCCTGGGCGAAGGCGGCGTCAACCTGTCTGGCGGCCAGCGCCAACGCCTCGCCATCGCCCGCGCCTTGCTGCTCGAACCGACGGTGCTGCTGCTGGACGACCCGACCTCGGCCATCGACGCCGAGACGGAGAAGGAGATTATGGAAGCGATGGAGGCCGCCATGGAGGGCCGTACGACGTTCATCGTCGCGCACCGCCTGAGCACCCTCCGCCGCGCCGACCTGATCCTGGTGCTCGACCGCGGGCGCCTCATCCAGCAGGGCACGCACGAGCAGCTGATGGCCGAAGACGGGCACTACCGCCGCGCCATCCTCATCCAATCGGAAGGAGCCCAGGCATGAGCCAACCCTCCCGCCTCGAGATCGCCGTCCGCCGGATCCGCCCCGACGAGGAGGAACCCGATCGCCTGCCGTTGCGCTGGTCCACCATCGCACGCCTGCTCTCGTTCACGGAGGCCCATCGCGGCCAACGCAACGCCCTGCTCTGGCTCTGCGCCTTCCGCGCCATGGCCCTGCCGATGCTCGCGTGGATCGTCGGCCACATCATCAAGGGCCCCATCACCGCGGGCGACGGCGTCGCGACCGCCGAATGGCTGCTGCTCTTCCTCGGGGCCGTCATCATCGCCGATATCGCGCTCTATTGGCGCATCCGCCTGGCCCACCAGATCGGCGAAGCCGTGCTGCGCGACCTCCGCGACAAGCTGATGAAGCACCTGCTGACCCAGCCGCTGTCGTTCTTCCACGGCCGCCGCCATGGCAGCCTCATCAGCCGCATGATCTCGGACATCGAGGCCATGCGCAACGGCATCCAGAACAACTTCTTCATCACCGTCGTCTCCTTCGGCCAGATGACCTGCGCGGCTGGCCTGATGCTCTGGGTCAACCCGAAGCTCTTCTTGGTCCTGCTGGCCATCGTGCCCTGCCTGTTGCTCATCCATGGCTTCTTCCGGGGTAAGATCCTGCAGGCCTCGCGCATCCAGCAGGAGAGCTTCTCGCGGGTGACCTCGGCCTTGGCCGAAACCGTCCAAGGCATCCGCGTCACCCAAGGCTTCGCCCGCGAGGACACCAACGCCGGCATCTTCTCCCGCCTCGTCCACACCTTGGCCGGCAACGTCGTCAAGACCGCCAGCCTCAGCGCCCTCTACCTGCCGTTGCTCGAACTCAATTCCCAAGGTTTCCTGGCGGCCCTCGTTGGCGTCGGCGGCTGGGCCGCGCTTTCGGGCGGCGGCACGGGCCTGGGCGACCTCCTGACGTTCTTCTTCCTGGCCGACCTCTTCTTCTCGCCGATCACGATCATCGGGACGCAGCTCTCCGAAGCCACCTTGGCCATGGCGGGCGCCGAACGCTACTTCCGCCTACTCGACACCGCCCCGGCTTGGACGGACGCTCCGACGGCCCAAGAATGCCCGCCGCTCAAGGGCAAGGTGGAGTTCCAGGACGTCACCTTCTCCTATCTCCCGGGACAGCGCGTACTGCACGGGGTTTCGTTCGTCGCCCAGCCTGGCCAGGTCATCGCGCTCGTCGGCCACACGGGCTCCGGCAAGTCGACGATCATCGGCCTACTCGCGAAGTTCCAGCTGCCCGACACTGGCGTCATCCGCCTCGACGACCTCGACCTCGCGAACATTCAGCAGGTCTCCTTGCGACGCCAGACGGGCTTCGTCTTCCAGCAGAACTTCCTCTTCGCCGGCACCATCGCCGACAACGTGAAGTCCGCCCGTCCCGACGCCTCCGACGAGGAAGTCCGCCAAGCCTTCCGCGACCTCGATTGCCTCGACCTGATCGAAGCCCTCCCGGGCGGCATCCACACGCAGTGCTCCGAAAAGGGCCGCGGGCTCTCGCTCGGCCAGCAGCAGCTCGTGGCGTTCGCCCGCGCGCTCATGGCCAACCCGCGCATCCTGGTGCTCGACGAGGCCACCAGCGCCGTCGACACGCTGACCGAATCGCGCCTGCAGCTCGCGCTGGCCCGCCTGATGAAGGGCCGCACGAGCTTCGTGGTCGCCCACCGCCTCAGCACGATCCGCAAGGCCGACCAGGTCCTCGTCATGGATCAAGGCCGCATCGTCGAACGCGGCACGCACGACGAACTCGTCGCCCTCAACGGCGCCTACGCCTCGCTCCACCGCGACTTCCTCAGTTCGACGAACTGAGTGTTATTTCTTCTCAGGGGGAAGATCCGGCAAACGCACGTCGCGGGAATTAAAATCGTGGTCGTTCGGAACTCGCGGCAATTCCCCACCACGCGGCAACAACTGCTTCCCTTCGGTTGGCGGAACGTCCTTGGGAGGCACCGGTACATTCTCTTGCTTCGCTCGCTTAGCTTCCGCCGCCTGCGCCGCACGTACGACATCGGTGTACACGTAATCAAAGGCGTATGGCAGACCCGACTTCACCGGATCAGGGAGGTAGAACTGTCCAAAGGGCGATTGGCGGACAATGGAGAGGGTGCAGGTCTGATAGGGCGCATGGGCAGCCCGTGCGGCGGTCGTAGCCTGCCCCTCTTGGGCCAACGTCACGCTGAGGGACTTAAAGAGCGCTGGCGCCGTCGTGACGGCACCGCGCTCACCGCCGAGGCGGACGAGGCAGACGCCCTGAGGGTCGGCGCCGACGGCGAAGGTCCACTGCGCAGTCCCAGCGATGGGCATGGCATCATCGGGCGACTTCTCGTCCGACGGCATCACGACCAACACACGCCGCACGGGCCCTCCGCGGTTGCCTGGATAGGTGAAGCGCTTGCGCCAAAGGGGCCAATAGCGGCGACCGGCATCATCGAGGACCTCGAGCCCGCCG
>RFQN01000054.1 GCA_009924965.1 Verrucomicrobiota bacterium | reverse complement strand
TGGTTTATGGGTTGACGAACCCCCCGCCCCCCTGTTGCCTCGACCCTCCAACTGCCAACATGTCTGTAGAAATCAAGATCCGCAAGGGCGAGACCATCGACAAGGCTCTCCGCCGCCTCAAGAAGAAGATCGACCGCGAAGGCGTCATCAAGGACGCCCGTGCGAAGCGCGGCTATGAAAAGCCCTGCGAGCGCCGCCGTCGCAAGACGAAGGTCAAGAACTTCAACAGCTACCTCCGCAAGAAGTGGGATAACGCCTAAGGCTCGTCCTTAGCGCCCGCGCCAAAGGCCCGACGTCTCGACGTCGGGCCTTTTTGTTTTCAGCGCCGCCAGGCTCGGGCTGAGGCAACAAAAAGGGCCGAACCCGGAGGTTCGGCCCTTGAGCGCACCAAGCGGTGAGGCTTAGCGGAGGAACAGGAGCTCCTGGTAGGACGGCAGCGGCCAGTATTCGTCGGCGACGATCTCTTCGAGGGCGTCGGCGGCGGCGCGCACCTTGAGCATGGCCGGGAGGACCTTGTCGCAAGAGTGCTTGGCCTGGGCATGCGTGTCGGACTTGCTGACTTCGCGAGCGGCATCGAGGGCGTCGATGGCCGAGGCGAGTTCGTCCGCGAGCGCGATGACTTCCTTACGGAGCTTACCGCCGGACTTGGTCTTCTCGACCGGGGTCAGGTCAGCGGCATACTTGAGGGCAGCCGGGAGGAGCAGAGTCTTGGCGATGTCGGAGACGAGCTTCGACTCGGTGTTGACCGTGAGCACGTAGGAGTGCGTGTAGATCTCTTCGCGGGACTCGAGCTCGGCCTTGGACAGGACGCCCTGGCGCTCGAAGACCTCGACCGACGACTTGGAGACGATCTCAGGGAGGGCGTCCGGGGTCGTGCGGAGGTTCTTGAGGCCGCGCTTAGCAGCCTCCTTGTGCCACTCTTCGGAGTAACCGTTGCCGTTGAAGATCACGCGACCATG
Organism: Verrucomicrobiota bacterium; assembly: GCA_009924965.1. GTDB lineage: Bacteria > Verrucomicrobiota > Verrucomicrobiia > Opitutales > UBA953 > UBA953. The sequence goes on along the minus strand of RFQN01000054.1, from coordinate 7,785 downwards.
CTTGGTCAGGATGTTCTTCAGGACGACCTGGAGGGCGGCGTTGAAGTCGCCCTTCTTGGACTTGATCTCTTCGGCGAGCTCGTCGGCGAGCTTGTCCAGGGAGTCGGCCATGATCGTGTTGAGGACCGTGAGCGGGCCGGCCACCGAGAAGGCGGAACCGACGGCGCGGAACTCGAACTTGTTGCCGGTAAAGGCAAACGGGCTCGTGCGGTTACGGTCACCAGCGTCCTTCGGGAGGACCGGGAGCGTGTCGACGCCGAGGGTCATGTGGCCGCCCTTGCGGGAGGTCGAAGCGGAACCGCTCTTCTTCACCTGCTCGATGACTTCGTTGAGCATGTCGCCGAGGTAGATCGAGATGATGGCGGGCGGAGCTTCGTTGGCGCCGAGGCGGTGGTCGTTGCCGGCCGAAGCGACGGAAGCGCGGAGCAGACCCTGGTGGAGGTCGACGGCGCGGACGACGGCGGAGCAGAAGGTGAGGAACTGGGCGTTCTCGTGCGGGCTATGGCCGGGCTCGAGGAGGTTGCCGACGCCGGCACCACCGATGGACCAGTTGACGTGCTTGCCGGAACCGTTGACGCCCGCGAAGGGCTTTTCGGCGAGAAGGCAGACGAAGCCATGCTTGGTGGCGACGCGGCGGAGCAGCGTCATCGTCAGCATCTGGTGGTCGTGGGCGACGTTGGCGGATTCGTAGATCGGGGCCACTTCGTACTGGGCCGGGGCGACTTCGTTGTGGCGGGTCTTGATCGGGATCCCGAGCTTGAAGCACTCGCGCTCGGTTTCCATCATGCACGCGAGGACGCGGTCAGGGATGGTGCCGAAGTACTGGTCTTCGAACTCCTGGCCCTTCGCCGGCTTGGCGCCGAAGAGGGAGCGACCGCAGGTGTAGAGGTCGGGACGGAGGTGGAAGAGACGGGCGTCGATGAGGAAGTATTCCTGCTCAGGGCCGCACGAGGCGGAGATGAAGCCGTGCTTCTTGCCGAAGAGGGCGAGGACGCGGGCGGCAGCCTTGTTGACGGCAGCCATCGAGCGGAGCAGCGGGGTCTTCTTGTCGAGGGCCTCGCCCTTCCACGACACGAAAGCGGTCGGGATGCAGAGGGTGGAACCATTTTCGGTGTCGAAGATGTAGGCCGGGGAGGTCACGTCCCAAGCCGTGTAACCACGGGCTTCGAAGGTGGAGCGGAGACCGCCGTTCGGGAAGGAAGAGGCGTCCGGCTCGGCCTGGATCAGCGCCTTGCCCGAGAACTGGGCGAGGGTGCCGTTGCCGTTAGGCTCGAAGAAGGTGTCATGCTTTTCGGCGGTGAAGCCGGTCAGCGGGTAGAAGACGTGCGCGTAGTGCGTAGCGCCACGCTCGAGGGCCCAATCCTTGATGGCAGCGGCGACGACGTCAGCAGCGGCGGCGTCCAGCTTGGTGCCGGATTCGATGCTGGCCTTGAGGGACTTGAAGACGTCCTTCGGGAGGCGCTTTTCCATCTTATCGAGGGAGAAGACATTCTGGCCATAGATCAGGTCGATCTTCTCGTTACGGAAGTCGAAGCTGCCCTGAAGGCGAGGCTGGGAAGCAATCGCCTCGATGGCGTTGCGGCGGGCTGGGTTGGTGCTCATGGATTGGGGGATTGGAAAGGTTGGTCTGTGCGTATTGAAAAGCACCCCTTGTGCCACGGTTCAACAGGCAACCATTCACAGGGGGTATTGTTTAATTTTAATCAATATTGCCTAATTTTAGGCAAATCAATCCTGCTTATTTCCACACATAGGTCAAACGGGCGAAATAGGCAGTATCTAATTTGACCTGCCCCGCTTGGGGCTGGGATCGAAAATCATTGGATAGCCCCAAACGCAGTGACAAGGGGCCAGCCCCCCGCAAGAGGCTGAGGGTCGACTCGTGCCGGATGTAATAGTCCCCGGACTTCTGGAAAGAAGGGACGATGGACACGGAGGAATCCCAGGCGGCCCAACCGAGTTCGCGCGTCAGCACCAGGCCCAAGTCGGCCGAAGGGGCCGAGAGGTTGGCCTGACCGGGCGTCGCATAGCGCTCCGTGCGATGGGCCAGACCGATACGAGCATCGAGCTTGCCGGCGCCATCGGTGTAGAGCCGAAGGCCTAAACCGGCGGCGTTGACCGAGAAGAAGTCGACGAGCCGCGCGTTGTCATAGCCGCTATCGGTGCGCGCATACCAGAAGACGATGTTCGTGGGGTTGGTCTCGTAAGCGAGGTTCAGGTGGAGGTCATCGGCGGACGTCTGGGAGCCCGCGGTCGAACGAACCATACGGATGCTCGCCAGCAGCGTATCTACGTCGCGTACGCCCTTGGCCTGGAAGCCGGCACTAAAACCGCTGCCCTGGGTGACGCCCGAACGGCCGGAAAGGTCGAAGTCCGCCTGCAGGGTCCACTTACGCTGGCCTTGGGTTTCCAGCGGGCGTACCGCCGGTTCCCGCCAGAGCTCGAACTTGCCGGTGAGCTCGCAGGTTTCGACGCCACCGGAGGACGCCACGCGGCCGGCCGAGGCGGAAGCGAGGCCACGTTGCACCACGCCACCCATGCTGATGGCCACCGCGTCTTCCGTCCGGAATGACTCGACCTTCGCCAACGGTATCCGTTGTGGGGCGCCGCCGAGCGCGGGCACGGTGATCTCCAACTGTCCCTCCGCCGCACGTTCGATTTTGCCGCGCAAGAAGGTGCCATCGGTGAGAGTGACGGTGTCGGCCAAGGCCCAAACGGGCGCGAAGAGAAGGAGGAGACGCGGCATCGAGGTTTTTAGACAAACCCAAGGACCGAGGGTTGCCAACCATCGTGTGAACGCTTGTCCTAACAGCATGCAACTGGATGCCGTCATCTTGGGCGCAGGTCCCGCCGGGCTGGCGGTGGCCAATGCCATGGTGAGCGCAGGCGCCCAGGTAAAGGTCATCGAACCAGCCGGGCGCCCTGGCGGCTCGATCCGCACAATCCATGCCGATGGCTGGCTCGTCGAGACCGGCCCCAATACGCTTCAAATCGAAGGAGAGAACGACCAAGCCCTCCTCGAGCGCTATGGCCTGGCGGAGGTACTACAAGAAGCCGACCACGCTTCGGCCCAACGCTTCATCCTGTCCAAAGGCAAACTGCACGCCCTGACCAACCAGCCGTCGTCTCTCTTCAAAGGAGACCTCCTGACGTGGCGTGGTAAGCTCCGCTTCCTCTCGGAGATCTTCCGGCCCCGGGGTGGTCACGCCGAAGAAACCGTCCAGGCCTTCATGACGCGCCGATTTGGCGCGGAGGCGGCGGACCTACTGATGGATCCGGTGGTTTCCGGGGTCCACGCGGGCGACCCCGGCCGCCTCTGCATGGCGAATAGCTTTCCGTCGATCCCCGCGCTCGAAGCCAGCCATCGGTCTGTGATCCTCGGCCTGATGCGCCAACCGCCCAAAGGTCGCCGCATCATCGGCTTCCCCTCCGGGATGCAGCAACTCGCCGACGCCATTGCGGCCCCACTACGCGACGGCGCCTTGGAACTAGGCGCGATGGCGACGCTGATCCGCCGCGACGCACGCGGGTGGAACGTGGCCTGGCGCAACGCCCAAGGGCAAGAGGACGGCGCCACGGCCAAACACCTGATCGTGACAGCCCCTCATTGGCAGTGGGCTTCCCTCCCCTTCGACGAGGAGCTGAAGAAGACTTTCCGAGAATGGGAGCGGGCCGAGGCGCCTCCCGTGACCGTGGTCGCCCGTGGTTACGACCGTGCTGCTGTCGCCCATCCGCTCGATGGCTTTGGCTACCTAATCCCCGGCAATGAGAAGCGGCAAATCCTCGGCTGTCTCTTCCCTTCCACCGTCTTGCCGGGCCGCTCGCCGCAAGGGAAAGTACTACTGTGTTGCTTCATCGGGGGCGCACGGAACCCGGCGCTCGCGCGGCAGACGGACGAACAGCTACGCGCGCTCGTCGATCGCGAACTTGCGGAGACCCTGGGCGTCAGCGGCCCGCCCGAAAAGGAATGGATTCAACGCTGGGAGCGCGCGATCCCGCAGTATGGCGTAGACCAAACGCGCCGCGAAGCGGCCTTGGCCCGCGCCGAAGCCAAGCACCCTGGCCTCCATTTCCATGGCGCCTTCCGCGGCGGGATCTCGCTCATGCACGTCATCCGCGCCGGCGACGCCCTCGGGCAAGCGCTGGCGAAGGGCTAAGTGTTCAGGACTGCCCTTGCGGGTCTGGCAAGTTCCGGACGATCAAGAAGGCCGGGATCATGAGGGCAGCGGCGACGAGATAGACCCAGAGGTGGGAGCCAAAATGGAAATAGAGCAACGCGGCGCTGATCGGCCCAATGACGCGCGCCAATGAACCAGCGGAACGCAGGATGCCGAGGTTGCGCCCTTGTTCGGATGCATCCGAGTACAGCGACACCAACGCGGAGACGCTTGGCAGGATCAAACCGGTGGCGAAAGAGATGAGTCCCATGCCGAGGAAGAACACCGGCTTCCCCCAGGCGGGCAAGGTGCCTCCAGCTACCGGTGTCGGGATGGCGGCGACCAACAGGAAAGCGATTGCGGCGGTCAGGAACCCGAAGAGCACCACCTTGCGTTGCCCTACCCGACCAACGACCCGCCGGGAAAGCCCCTGGGCCATCACGAGGCTGAAGCCATTGAAGAGGAAGAGCAGCGCGTTGTCCCGTGGGCTATACGCAAAGAGCGCCAGCGTCAGGAAGACGATCGTGTTCTCCATGCCGGTGAAGCCGATTTGGTAGATGAGGTTGGCGAAGGACGTACGGCGAACTTCCTGCGAACGCACGTTAGCCAGGTCGAAGATGGAGGGGCGCGTCGCATCCTTGGCAGCGCGCTTCTCGACCGGCAAGGTTTCGGGGAAGAAAGCCCAGACGAGCAGGAAATTGCTGCACGCCATGAACGCAGCGATGGCGGCAGAGGTAGAAAAGAGGTTCCAGCCCAAAGCGCCCGTGGCGACCGGGACGGCACCATGGGTATCCGGGGCGGTGAAGCCACCGATGATAGGGCCGCAGAGGAAGCCCATCCCGATGGCGATACCGACGACCGCCATGCCTTTGGTGCGCTCCTTTTCATCTGTGACATCCGCCGCCGCCGCGCTGGCGACCGCGATATTGCCCGCCATCATGCCGCAGACCAAGCGGGTCAGGACAACGACCCAAAACTGGGCGGCGAAGATCCAGAGGATGTAGGACAGGGCGCTACCGGCCAAGGTGATGGTCAAGATCCCGCGTCGGCCGAAGCGGTCGGAAAGCGACCCCCAGATCGGCGAGAACACGAACTGGAGCAGCGAATACAGCGTGCTCAGCAAACCTCCGAACAGGACAGTCTTCTTGAAGACGGTATCCCCACCCATGGCTTCCGCCAAGGAACTTAGCCAACCGATGAGCGTCCCCGCCGAGCCCTCCGCCTTAATGTAATGCTCCAACAGGTGCGGGAACAGCGGGATGATGATGCTGAAGCCCACGATGTCCATGAACACCGTCAGGAAGATCAGCCCGAGGATGCGGCGTTGGGGTAACGGGGAACTGGCGGACATGCGCCCAAAATGGGCAGCCCTCCCCGAACCGCAAACAAAAGAGCGTCCTTGCGGCCCCCTTCGGGCGGGCAAGAATCACGGCATGCGCTTGTCTGCCCTCCTCCTCCTCCTCGCCGGCCTAGTCCCCGCGACGGCGGCGACCGACCCCAAGCTCCTGGTCGTCGAACAGAAGATGCGTGGGTTCAGCGATGCGGATTATGCGTCCTCCATCGAACGCGTGCTCGCGGAGTTCGAGGCCAACACGGGGGTCGGCCTCAAGCCCGGTGCGCTCCGCAAATGCGGGCTCAAGGTCTCTTCGGAGTCCGGCCAAGGCCTCGCCACGCCGAAGCCTTTGGTGCGCGCCTTGGGCACAGCCTTGATCAAGCGCGGCTTCGCGCCCAACGCCATCCTGCTGTGCGACGTCCGCCAGCAGAGCCTGCAGCAGTGCGGCTTCCTCCCGCCGCTCGCCACCGAACCGCAAACCTTCGAAGGCTTCCCGGTCATCGCCTATGAGCCGAACGCCAAGAAATGGGCGGAAGACAAGAAGCTGTGCTTCGAGAACCAGGTCCTGCCTCGCCCGGGCGTGCCGACACCGCCGTGGGGCGACGCCCGCGTCAGCGTCTTGCCCAAGACGCTCTTCGACGAGGTCGACTTCTGGATCAACCTCCCGGTCTTGAGCGACAGCAAGGCCTTGGGCGTGCACGGGGCCATCGCCGCCGCCTCGCTCAGCAACATGGCCAACGCCGAGCGCTTCGCAGACAACCCTTACAACGCCTCCAAGGTGGCGGTCGAGGTCTGCGCCATCCCCGGCCTGGCCCGGACCCACGCGCTGACGATCCTTTCGCTTGAGCGGTATCAGATCCTAGGGGGGCCGAGCTTCGACGCGAACTGGTGCCTCTCGGAGAAAACCATCCTCGCGAGCGCGAACCCCGTCATCCTGGACTTCATCGGCCTGCAGAAAATCAACGCCGGCCGCGTCGCCCGCGCGGTCGAGACCATCCATCCGGAACCGCCGGTCTTCTCCGCCGCCAATGCCGGCGAAATCCGCCTCGGCACCTGCCGTCCGTCGGAGATCAAGCTGGTCCGGCTCGCCGCGGAATAAGCCAGCAAAGAAAAGGGCGACCGAGGCCGAGCCTCGATCGCCCTTCCCTACGGACGCGCCGTGCTTAGAGCTGCAGGCCGAGCGCTTCCGAAGCGGTGGCGCGTTCTTCGAGCAGTTCCTTCTCGGTGACCGCGATCTTCTCCTTGGAGAAGGCGTCGAGCGGTAGGCCTTGGACGATTTCCCAGGAGCCGTCGGCCTTGGTGCGGAGCGGGTAGCCGAACATGATGCCAGGGGTGATGCCGTAGTCGCCCTTGGAGAGGACGGCCGCGGAATGCCAATCGCCGGCCGGGGTCGGGAAGTGCAGGCTGCGCAGCGTGTCGAGGGCCGCGTTGGCCGCGGAAGCGGCGGAAGAAGCCCCACGGGCCTTGATGACGGCGGCGCCGCGCTTCTGCACGTCAGGGACGAAGGTTTCCTTGAGCCAGGCCGAATCGGTGATGACCTGCGTGGCCGGCTGGCCCGCGATCGTGGCGTTGGTGAAGTCAGGATACTGGGTCGAGGAGTGGTTGCCCCAGATGGCGACGTTCTTGACGACGGAGTTGTGGACGCCGGCCTTGCCCGCGAGCTGCGACTTGGCGCGGTTCTCGTCGAGGCGGGTCATGGCGAAGAAGTTCTCCGCCGGGAGGCTCGCCGCGGAACGGAGCGCGATGAGGCAGTTCGTGTTGCAGGGATTGCCGACGACGAGGACCTTGACCGACTTCTTCGCGCTGCGCGCGATGGCCTGGCCTTGGCCGATGAAGATCTTGCCGTTGATGCCGAGGAGGTCCTTGCGCTCCATGCCGTCCTTGCGGGGCACCGCGCCGATGAGCAGGCACCAATCAGCGTCCTTGAAGCCGACGTCGAGGTCGCCGGTGGCGACGACGTCCGTCAGCAAGGGGAAGGCGCAATCCTGGAGTTCCATGACCACGCCGGTGAGGGCGTTCAGGCCCGGGCCGACTTCGATCAGGTTCAGCGCGACGGGTTGGTCGGGGCCGAAGACCGCGCCCGAGGCGAGGCGGAAGATTGCAGCGTAACCGATGTTGCCGGCGGCGCCGGTGACCGCGACGCGGATAGGAGTCTTGGAAGCCATGGTAGAGGCCTATCTAGGTGCGGACCGCCCAAGGTGTGAAGCGGAAAAGTCAGAGACCCAGCTCGCCCTGCGATAGGTCTTCGGCCGCCGGGGCCGACAGGCTGTCCTTCACCAATTGCGCCAAGGTCGC
>RFQN01000053.1 GCA_009924965.1 Verrucomicrobiota bacterium | reverse complement strand
GGACTTGGCCGCCGGGGATGTAGAGGCCGCAGCGGCGGATGGCGTGGTGGCGTTCGCCGACCGTGGCGCCGTGAGGGTTCTTCGCGGACCAACCCTTGGGCAGGGTGCGGCGGTGGAAGTCGGTCACGCAGCGCGCGGCTTCATTGAAGGCCTTGCGCTTGGCGGGGGCGAGCTGTTTGGCCGCCTGCTTGAGGCGCGCCTCCGGGATGCGGAGCTTCGCGGCGGTCAGCTTCGCGTGGTCGAACTTCTCCGTGTAGGCCAACACCGCGGCGTCGCCGCGGTCGCGGATGTCGGCGATGATGCCGGCGACGGCGGTGCGGACGTCGGCGGAAGCTTCGCCATTGCCGACGAAGGCGCGGAGGCGGGGCAGGAAATCGGCGGCGTGAGCCTGGAGGACGGGCATGAGCTTAGCGGGTCGGGAAGGTGTAGTGGCCCGGCACGAGGGTCGGGTTGACGGAAATCTTTTCGTAGGTCGCTTCGGCGACCTTCTGGCCGTCGATGAGGATGGCTTCCTTCTGCGTGAACAGGATGCCCTCGACGGAGGTCGTCGCGAGCACCAGCTGGCGCTGCGTCTTGCCGTCGGGCATCTTCTGGTCGGTGGCCGTGAGTTGGAACGTCTCGGCGTCGAAGTGTCGGGTGATGCGGAAGCCGCTCTTGTAAACGTATTCCAGGGCGACCTGCTTGCGGCCGTTGATCTCGGAGGCGGGGCCGAGCGTCACGTTCCCATCGCGCTCGGACGGGGCCGCGAAGAAGGTCAGGTCGCTGGCGGCCATGTCGCGGAGCACGTTGACGAATTCGGCGCGCATGACCCCGATCTGGGTTGTCTGGGTGGACTGGCGCCAGCCTTCGCGGCCGTTGGTCGCCATGGTCTCCTCGATGGTGCGGGCGGCGTTGACGCTGAGCTGGTAGCGTTGGTCGGGCGCGTTGACCTCGAGCAAGGTGTAGCCGGTGGGCTTGCCCTCCGCGTTCACGGAAGTCAGTTCGAACTGCAGGCTGCGCACTTTGGTGAGGGCGGCGGTGTCCTTCGTGAGCGCGGCGCGGGCCTTGGCGATGACCTCGGTCGGCGTGAGGTCGGCGGCCATCGCGCAGGTCGCGCAGGCCAGCCAAGCGAGGATGGTCCGGAAAGGTGCCATAAGGCCTCTGGGTATGGCTTTGGCGGTGGGCCTTGGCAAGCCTCCGCCCCGGTCGGCGGGCACGGCATTGACCCCGACGGCCAAACGGCCTAATTTGGGGACATGCGAATCCTCGCTCTGCTGCTTTTGACCCTGTCCTTCACGGCTTGCCAGAACACCCAGCCTGAGGACGAATGGCGGAACCATACGGCGACCAAGCTGCACCTGATCAAGGTCGGCGACACCCGCGCGCAGGTCATCGAACTCCTCGGGATCCCCAGCGACGCCGCGGCGGACGGGACGATGGAGACCCTTTACTACCGCATGCTGCCGACCACGGCGGAGCTCGAGTACGCGGCCGCGAACAAGGCCTTGGGCGGCTGGAAGAACGCGGCCGAAAAGCGCGCCGTCCCGGCGGTCACGCATGAGGTCCGCCTACTGAACGGCATCGTCGCCGGTTATGGCCCGGCGTTGACGCCCGCGCGCTAAGCCTCAACCGCGGGCCGCGACCAGCAGGCCGGCGACGTCGCAGCGGCCTTCGTAGAGGGCCTTGCCGACGATGGCGCCGACGAGGTTCGGGTAAGCCTTGGACAGCTGCGCGAGGCGACGGACGTCTTCCGCGCCGGCGACGCCGCCGGAAGCAATGACACCGCAAGGGCAGGCCTTGAGCACCGCTTCGAGCGATTTCCAGTTCGGGCCGGTGAGCATGCCATCGGTGGCGATGTCCGTGTAGATGACCGTGGAGACGCCGAGTTCGCCCGCTTCCTTGGCGAAGTCGGTGGCCTGCAGCGCGGTGACGGCCGTCCAGCCTTTCACGGCGACGAGCCCGTCCTTGGCGTCGATGCCGACGGCGAGGCGCGGGCCGTGGGCCTTGGCCATCTCGCGGAGGAAGGCTGGGTCGGTCGCGGCGCGAGTGCCGATGACGACGCGGCTGGCGCCGGCGGCGTAGGCGGATTCAGCGAGGGCGCGGTCGCGCATGCCACCGCCGAACTGGACCTTCGGGCCGAGCTGGGCGATACGGGCAAGCGTCGATAGGTTGAGCGGGGCGCCGCCGAAGGCGCCGTCGAGGTCGACGACGTGGATCCACTCCGCGCCGGCCTGGGCGAACTGCACGGCAGGCTCGACCGGGTCTTCGTAGTAGTTCGTGCGTGCGTCGTCGCGGCCTTGGCTGAGGCGTACGCAGCGACCGCCGCGGATGTCGATGGCGGGATAGACGATCATGAAATCAGGCGCCCTTGCGGGACTTCGCGCTCGCGGCGGCCACCGTCACCGGCTTCTCGCCGCGGATGGCTTCGGCCGTCACGGTGAACTTCGAGCCAGCCGGGTGCTCCGGCAGCCCGTACATCGTCTCAAGGAGCACGCCTTCGAGGACGGAGCGGAGGCCACGGGCGCCGGTACCGAGGGCGAGGGCGCGTTCGGCGGCGGCGTCTAGCGCGCCGGGGCTGAACTCGAGCGTCATGCCCGAGAGCCCGAAGAGCTTACGGTACTGCTTGGTCGGCGCGTTCTTCGGCTCGGTGAGGATGCGGATGAGGGCGTCCTTGCTGAGCGGCTCGAGGACGGAGATGACCGGCAGGCGGCCGACGAACTCGGGAATCATCCCGAAGGAGAAGAGGTCCTCCGGCTGGAGCCCGGCGAGGACCTGTTCGGCCGTGAGCGTCGGCGGGATGTCGCCGCCCTGGATGAAGCCGAGCGCCTTGGTGCCCGCGCGGCGGGCGATGAGGCGGTCGAGGCCCACGAAGGCGCCGCCCGCGATGAAGAGGATATCGCTCGTGTCGACCCGGATGCACTGCTGCTCGGGGTGCTTGCGGCCACCGGCGGGCGGGACGTTGCAGACCGTGCCTTCGAGCAGCTTGAGGAGCGCCTGCTGGACGCCTTCGCCGGACACGTCGCGCGTGATCGAGGCGGAGTCGGACTTACGGCCGATCTTGTCGATCTCGTCGATGAAGACGATGCCGCGCTGGGCGCGTTCGACGTTCATGTCGGCCGCCTGCAGGAGGCGCAGCACGACCGTTTCGACGTCGTCGCCGACGTAGCCGGCTTCGGTGAGCGTGGTGGCGTCGGCGATCGCGAAGGGCACGTCGAGCATGCGTGCGAGCGTCTTGGCCAGGAGCGTCTTGCCGGTGCCCGTCGGGCCGATCAGCAGGACGTTGCTCTTGTCGAGTTCGACCTCGCCAAGGGCGTTGCTCTGATCGCCGCCGGCGGCCTGCGTGAGGCGGTCGTTGAGGCGTTTGTAGTGGTTATGGACGGCGACGGAGAGGACCTTCTTGGCGTGGTCCTGGCCGATGACGTGGAGGTCGAGCTCCGCGCGGAGCGCCGAGGGCGCCACGAGCTTGACCGGCGTCGGGACGTACTTGGCGGGTCCGTCCTGCATGGCGGGGCCGGCGGCGGACGCCGGGCTGGCCTTGCCTTCGCGGGCGCGTTCGCGGTCGATCAGGCGGCCGCAGGTCGAGACGCAGACGTCGCAGATGCCGACGCCCTTCGGTCCGGCGATGAGCTTACCGGCCTGCGCGGCCGGCTTGCCGCAGAAGGAGCAGCACTCCGCCTGGTCGCCGGCCATGAGGATTAGGCGCGGCCTGCCTTCGGCAGGACGACGTGGTCGACGAGGCCGTAGGCCTTGGCCTCTTCGGCCGTCATGTAGTTGTCGCGGTCGGAGTCGCGCTGCAGGTCTGCCGGGGTACGGCCGCTGTGCTTGGCGAGGACGTGGTTCAGCGTGTCGCGCCAGCGGAGGATTTCCTTGGCGGCGATGGAGATGTCCGACGTCTGGCCGGTCGCGCCACCGCTGGGCTGGTGGATCATCACGCGGCAGTTGGGGAGCGCGTGGCGCTTGCCCTTGGTGCCGGCGGCGAGCAGGACGGTCGCCATGGAGGCGGCCATGCCGATGCAGTAGGTGTTCACCTCGCAGGTGAGGAAGTTCATCGTGTCGTAGATCGCCATGCCCGCGGTGATCGAGCCACCCGGGGAGTTGATGTAGAGCGAGATGTCCTTCTTCGGGTCCTCCATCTGCAGGAACAGCATCTGGGCGATGACGGCGTTGGCGACGTCGTCGTAGATGGGCGAGCCCAGGAAGATGATGCGGTCCTTGAGCAGGCGGCTGTAGATGTCCCAGGCCCGTTCGCCGCGCGCATCTCGTTCAACAACGTTGGGGATGATGTAGGACATGGTGAGGAGGTGTGGGACGGTACTATACCCGGACCTTAGGCTTTCTCAACCGCTTCCGGGGCTTTTCCGTCGAGGACGAGGTCGAGGGCCTTGTTCAGGACCGCGTCGCGGCGGATGACCTGGAGCTGGTTGCGGTCCTTGGCCAGCTTTTCGGGCTGAACGTTGGTGCGGTAGGCCTCGCGGAGGATGGCCTGGGTGAATTCCTCGCGGGTCAGGTCGATGCCGTTCTCTTCGGCGATGCGGACCAGGACGACCTGGGCGCGGACCTTGGTCTCGGCGGCCTTGCGGGCTTCGGTGATGATTTCCTCGCGCTGGGCTTCGAACTGGTCGGGCTTCAGGGTGCCGTTGCGCAGGCGGAGCTGCAGGTACTCGTTGAAGAGGCCGTTGGCGACGGAATCGACGGCGGACTGGGGCAGGGGGAGGTCGAGGCCGGCGATGAGGGCGTCGAGGGCCTTTTCGCGGCGGGCCGTTTCGGCGGCCTGTTCCTTAGTGCCGTTGATGCCCTTGCGGAGCTGGTCACGGAGGTCGGCTTCGTCCTTCACGCCGACGGACTGGCAGAAGGCGGTGTCGACGGTCGGGATTTCCTTGCGGCGGACTTCGGCGATGGTGAGGGCGTACTGCACGGTCTTGCCGCGGAGGGCTTCGCGGGCGGCGTCGGCACCGAAGGCCTGCTCAGCCTTGGCGGTGTCGCCGGCCTTGAGGCCGATGAGGGCCTTGGCGATGGCAGGGACGGCGACGATCTCGCTTTCCGAGCCGGCTTCTTCCCAGGTGGATTCGGACGAGCCCAGCGGGCCGGCTTCGGCGTCGACTTCCTTGACGGCCTTGCCGTCGACGGTGCCGGTGTAGCTGAGGCGGACGTAGTCGCCCTTGGCGGCGGCGGCTTCGGTCTTCTCGTAGCGGGCGCGCTGCTGGAGCAGCTTCTGGAGATGCTCTTCGACGTCGGCGTCGGTCACCGTGACGGCTTCCTTGGCGATCTTGATGCTCTTCCAATCAGGGGTCTTGAATTCGGGGAGGACGTCGACCTCGTAGCGGATGACGACGTCGGCGCCCTTGGCGGCTTCGTCCTTCTGGACGTCGGCGAGGGTGTAGACGGTGAAGCTCTTCTCTTCCTTGATGCGCTCATAGCCCTGGGCGAGGAGGCGCTGGCTGATTTCTTCGGCGATGTTCTTGCCGTACTTCTGGCGGACGAGCGCTTCGGGCGCCTTGCCCGGACGGAAGCCCTGGATGGTGGCTTCGCGCGTGAAGCCCTTGATCACTTCCTTTTCGGAGGCGGCGACGGTGGCCGCAGGGATCGTCACGGTGACGGAGCGGCGGGTCGGGTTGGTAACTTGGATTTTGATGTCCATGGATGTATAGAAAAGGAGGGTGGGAGCCGCCCGAGCGGGCTCGCAAGGGGGGAAAGGGGGAGCAAACGGAACAATCCCCCACGGTCAACAGCGGAGGAAGGGCCTTTTTAGGCTCAACCGAGGCGTTTTTTGAGGCGCGGCAGCACGCAACGGGGCACAAAAGCGGCCGCTTGGGACAGTTTATGGCGGGCGATGTCCTTTACGAAGGTCGAAGAGGTCACGAACTGGTCCTGGCTGGGCATGAGGACGACCGTCTCGATTTCGGGGGCCATGAGGCGGTTGGCGTGGGCTAGGTCGAACTCGAACTCGAAGTCGCTGAACTTGCGGAGGCCGCGAATAATGGCCACGGCCTTCTGTTGGCGGGCGAACTCGACCGTCAGGCCATCGAGCTTGAGGACGCGGACCTTGCCCATGCCCTTGCAGGCTTCGCGGGCCATGACCAAGCGTTCTTCCAGCGGGAACCAAGGGTTCTTGGAGTCGCTGGGCGCCACGGCGACGATGACGCGGTCGAAGAGCCGGGAGGCGCGGCGGAGCACATCGAGGTGCCCGAGGGTGATCGGGTCAAAGGTGCCGGGGTAGACGGCGATGCGCGGTTTGAGGGCCATTGTTTTCCTGTTGCGGCTGACTCTCGCCCCAGAACATTGTCCCCGCAAGCCCGCATGCGTTTTCTTAGGCACATCCCCAATATCCTGACCGCGGCCCGGCTTCCGGCGGTCTTCCTGATCGCGCTCTGGACGTCTTGGGCGGGGGTTTGGGCCAGCGCGGCTTTGGCTTTGTTCATTTTGGCGGCCTTGACCGACATCTTCGATGGTTGGATCGCCCGTAAGCTCGGGGCGGTCTCCGACTTCGGCCGTCTGATGGATGCCTTGGTCGACAAGATCTTCATCCTCGGGCTCCTGGTGGCCTTGATGGCGGCGAATTGCCTGCCGGGTCGCCATGTCCTGCCGCCGGTCTTGGGCGATCTGCCGGCTGCAGGTTACCTCGATCCCTCTGAGGGCGAGCGCCTGCTGGCGGCCTTTGGCGTGGTGCTCATCCTGTGCCGCGAATTCCTCATCACGGGCCTGCGACTCGTCGCGGCGGCCTCGGGGCAGGTCCTCGAAGCGGAAGGCCTCGGCAAGATTAAGACGTTCCTGCAGATCCTGGCCATCGGTCACCTCATCGGCCTGCGCGCCTATGAGACGCATTGGAAGCTCTCCGCGCTGTGGCATGAGCGCTGGGAAGTCATCATCATGGGCCTGTTCTGGCTCTCCGTCGCGCTCACGGTCATCTCGGGCGCCAGCTATCTCATCCGCCATCGCCGGCACCTGCCGGGCTTGTCCGAATGATGGTGAGCATCGCCACGCTAGGGCCGTTGGGACGGCTGCGGGCGCCGGGCACTTGGGGGTCGGCCGCGGGGTTGCTGTGGTGGTCTTTGGTCGTGCGCAACCTGACCCGCGGGCATGAATGGTACCACGAGTTGGTCTTCGATGCGCTCGTCGTCATGGCGGCGATCTTCTTCTGCGGTGTCGCGGCGTTCCTGCTTAAGAAGAAGGATCCCTCCGAGGTCATCCTCGATGAGTTCGTGGCCATGCCGCTGGTATTCCTGTTCAATAAGAACCTCCACCTCGGTTCCACCAAGGGCTTCCTGCTGGTCATCGTGGGCTTCCTGCTGTTCCGCCTGTTCGACATCACCAAGCCCTTCGGCATCAAGGCGCTCGAGCGCTTGCCCGGCGGCTTCGGCATCGTGCTCGATGACGTGATGGCTGCGTTCTACGCCAACTTGGTCCTACAGGGCATCGCCTTGCTGGTTTCCTGATCGCGATGACGCTGCGCTACACGCCAACGACGACGACGGTGGTGCGCGTGACGGGAGCCGATGCGGCGACGTTCCTGCAAGGGCAGTGCGCCGCGGATCTCCGTCGCACGGAAGTGTCGCAAGCTTTGTGGCTGAACCGCAAAGGCCGCGTGCTGGCGCACACCTTGGTGCTCAAGGAGGCGGATGGTTCCTTCCTGCTGCTCAGCCCGCACACGCCCCCGGATGAACTCATCGCCGTCGTCACCGCCAATGTCATCGCGGACGACGTTGAGGCCATCGATATGTCCGCACAGTGGCAACGCGGCGTGCTTTGGGGGCAGGGCGTGCCTGCTGAGGTTGACGGGGTGCGTTGCTTTAAGTCCGCCCGGGCTGGGTCGCCTTCGTGGGAGGTGCTCGCGCCGCTGGGCTGGACGTCGCCTTGGGACTTTGCCTCGCACGAGGCCCTGGAAGCCGACCGCATCTTGGCGGGCGTGCCGTCCGTGCCGGCCGATTGCGGCGCGAACGAGTTCCCGCAGGAGTGCGGACTCGAACCCTGGGTCAGCTACACGAAGGGATGCTACCTGGGGCAGGAAGTCATGGCCCGCATCCAATCCATGGGCTCGCTGCGCCGGATCCTCCGCCGCGTCGCCTCCGCGGAGGGCACTCCGTTGAGCGCCGGGACCGAGCTCTCGGTCGCCGGCAAGGTCGTCGGCAAGGTGCGCTCCGTCGCCGGCGCGCATGGGTTGGCCTTGGTCTCGTTGGACCTGCCGGCTGGGATGGTGTGCGTCGCCGCGAGCGGCGGGGTCGTCCTCGGCGAACCGGCCGCGGTGCCTGCGGCCTGACCTCGCGGTTGGCCTCGGAACGGAGGTTTCCGTTTGCGACCAAGCCCAAGGGCGTTTCATTGGGAACCGATGGCCTCGCAATTCCACTATCAGGAACCGTTCCCGCTCGGACCCGACACCACGAAGTATCGGCTGCTGACCAAGGACCACGTCTCCGTCGCGGAGTTCGAGGGCAAGCCGGTGCTCAAGGTCGCACCAGAAGGCCTGACGTTGCTCGCCAACCAGGCGTTCCACGACATCAATTTCTATCTTCGCTCGGAGCACCTCCAGCAGGTGGCCGCCATCCTTGCCGACCCGGAAGCCAGCGATAACGACCGGGCGGTCGCTTTGGCGATGCTGCGCAACGCCGAAGTCGCCGCGAAGGGTGTGCTGCCGTTTTGCCAAGACACCGGCACGGCGGCCATCACCGCCAAGAAAGGCCAACAGGTCTGGACGGGAGGCGATGACGCCGAAGCCTTGTCGTTCGGCGTCTATCAGGCTTACGCGCAGAACAACCTGCGCTACTCGCAGCTCGC
>RFQN01000052.1 GCA_009924965.1 Verrucomicrobiota bacterium | reverse complement strand
CTGCCTCGGGTAGGGTCGGGACGGCGTCACGACCTAGGAGTTCGCCGCAAGGCGAACTCGGTAGGGGCAAGGCTTCGCCTTGCACTCCTGCGGAGGAGGGCGCGGCGAAGCCACGCCCCTACCTTAAGATGCAACTAGGTTGGCACGCAGTGCCAACCCTACCTCGCTGCGGGAGGAATGGAACGCCCGACCCAGTCGCGTCCCTACCCAGCAACTTTTGCACGTTTGCACAGGCCGTAGGCCTTTTTGCACCTTTGCACTGCCCCCTCGGCCCAGCTCCGCAGCGCCCCCTCTTTTCCCGCTCTTCCTCTCCGGTTCCCGGTCTCCCTTTGAGTTAATGCACTTGCCAACCCCCTCCCCCTCAGCACTTTCCCCATGGTCCTAACTTTGTTGGGGCCACGCACCTAACCCGCATGGCCAAACAAGAATCCTGGACGAAAAAAGACCTCACGGGCATCGAGGAACTCTCCCGAGCCGAGATCGAACTCCTTTTCCGTCAGGCCGACCGCTTCCTGCCCGCCCTCGCGCCCGGCAAGGGGCTCGACCTGATGCGTGGCCGGACGGTGGTGAACCTCTTCTTGGAGCCCAGCACGCGCACCCGCACGGCCTTCGAGATCTCGGCCAAGAAGCTCGGCGCCGAGGTCGTCTCCATCAACACCACGGCCTCTTCCCTGGTGAAGGGCGAGACCCTCCGCGACACCGCCTTGAACATCCGCGCCATGGGCGTGGACGCCATCGTGATGCGCCACTCCTCGGCCGGCGCCGCCCGCTACCTCGGCAACGCGCTCGACATCTCGGTGGTCAACGCCGGCGACGGCGCCCATGAGCACCCGACGCAGGCCCTGCTCGACGCCTTCACCATCCGCCAGCGCTTCGGCAAGGTCCAGGGGCTCAAGGTCACCATCCTCGGCGACATCCTCTTCAGCCGCGTCGCCCGCTCGAACATCCTCTGCCTCTCCAAGCTCGGCGCCGAGGTCACCCTCGCCGGCCCGGCCACGCTCGTCCCCGCCACGCTGGCCGAAGCCTACCCGCAGGTCCGCATCGTGCACGACCTCAAGAAGGCCCTCTCGGGCGCCGACGCCGTGATGCTCCTGCGCATCCAGCACGAGCGCCAGACCACCACCCACTTCCCTTCCCTCGGCGAATACACCTCGCAGTTCGGCCTCAACGCCGAACGCGCCGCGTGGCTGAAGCCCGAGGCCATCGTCATGCACCCCGGCCCGATCAACCGCGGCGTCGAGGTCGAGAGCGAGGTCGCCGACGGCCCGCGCTCGGTCATCCTCGAGCAGGTCCGTAACGGCGTCGCCGTCCGCATGGCCGTCCTCCACCTCTGCACCGGAGCCATCGCCCGATGAACACCGTCGACCACACCCCCCTCTGGATCCGCGGCGCCCGCGTGATCGATCCCTCGGTCGGACGCGACGACGCCCGCGGCGAGGTCTTCGCCAAGGACGGCCGCTTCGTCGACAAGCTGTCGAAGGCCGATCAGGCCCGTGCCCAAGTCATCGACGCCGCCGGCCTCGTGCTTGCGCCCGGCTTCGTCGACCTCAACTGCCGCCTCGGTGAACCCGGCCGCGGCGCCCGCGAAAGCATCCGCGCCGGCACCCTCGCCGCCGCGGCGGGCGGCTTCACGTCCGTCGTCACCATGCCCGACTGCCTCCCGGCGGCGGACAACGTCGGCACCATCCAGCTCATCCGCGAGCTCTGCGCCCGCGACGCCTCCGTGCGCGTGCTGCCCGCCGGCACCTTGACCAAGGGCCACGAAGGCAAGGCCCTCGCGCCCATCGGCTCGCTCAAGAAGGCCGGCGTCGTCGCCGTGACCGACACCACCTCGGGCGTGCAGAACAACGAGATCATGCGCCGCGCGCTCGAGTACGCGACGATGTTCGGCCTCGTCGTCCTCGACCATTGCCAGGACAGCAGCATGACCGACGGCGCGCAGATGCACGAAGGCGCCTGGTCCCTCCGCCTCGGCCTCCGCGGGTACCCGCGCGCCGCCGAAGAGATCGTCGTCTCCAGCGACTGCGTCCTCGCCGGCCTCACCCAGGCCCGCATCCACCTGCAGCACCTCTCCTCCGGCGGCTCCGCCGAGATCGTGCGCCGCGCCAAGGCGAGCCAGGCCTCCGTCACCGCCGAGGTCTCCGCGCTCCACCTGCTCCTCACCGACGCCGCGCTCGCCCAGTACGACACGCGCCTCAAGCTGAACCCGCCGCTCCGCGAGGAAGCCGACCGCCAGGCGCTTATCGCCGCGCTCGTCGACGGCACGCTCGACGCCATCTGTTCCGACCACTCGCCGTGCACGGCCACCGAGAAGGACTGCGAATTCGACCTCGCCCCCTTCGGCGCCGCGACGCTTGAGACGGCCTTCTCCGCCGCCTACGAAGCCATCGTGGCCGACGGCCACGCCGACCTCCCGCTGCTGCTCGCTCGCCTCACCTGCGGCCCGGCCCGAGCGCTGGGCCTCGACGCCGGCACGCTGCGCATCGGCGGCCATGCCGACCTCGTGCTCCTCGACCCGAAGGCCACTTGGAAGCCGTCCGCCAAGACGCTGCTCTCGAAGTCAGGCAACAACCCGCTCCTCGGCCGCACGCTCAAGGGTCGGGTCCGCTCGACGTTCGTCGGCGGCCGCCTCGTCACGAAGGACGGCCAGCCCGCCAAATAAATGGACACGCCCTTGGGCTTAGGGGACTACCTCTTCATCGCTTGGTCCGTCGTGACGGCCCTCGCGGGCGTGTGGTTCCTGACCCGGCATGTCGCGCACCCGGCGGTGGACCACCCCCGCCACTTCTTCGGCTCCAACTTGCCTGCATGGATCAGGCAGGCCGTCACGTTCTTCCTGTCACCCGCACCCATCCTGCTCTTCTTGGTCAGCATGATCGGCGCCGGCGTCATCTTGAGTTTCACCGGCAGCCTCTTCGGCCAAGGCATGCTCAGCTTGGGCCTCACGGCCCTGACCGGCCAAGGCCTGACCGCGCTGACGCTGCTCACCTTCACCTTGGCCGCGCCCGGCACCGTGCATTGGGCACCTTCGGCCAGCGTGGAAGGCATCGCCGCCCCCACCGCGCCGATTGACGGCATCGACGAGATCCGCCTCGCCGGCCGCGCCTTCCGCGTCAGCACGCTCCTCCAGACCTACTTGGCGATCTTCGCCGTCGCCATGATGGCCGCCTTGCTCTGGAAGGGCTTCTACTACGTCTGCGAGACGCAGGGGCAGCTCCTGCCCGACGAACCTCAAGCCGTCGTGCAGATGGTCGTAGACTTCGATTGGTCCGGCTCCTGGGCGCCCATCATCGCGTTCGGCCTGTCGATCGTCGTCGGCGCGCCCATCGCCGAGGAACTCGCCTTCCGCGGCACGCTCTACCCGCTCCTCAAAGGCTGGCTGCCCCGCGGCTATGCCATCGTCCTGACCGGCCTCATCTTCGGCATCATTCACGGCAGCCTCTCGGCCTTCCTGCCCTTGGCGGCCTTTGGCGCCGTGCAGTGCATCTTCCGCGACCGCTTCGGCCTCCTGACCTGCATCGGCATCCACATGCTGTTCAACCTGGTCACCTTCATCTGGCTGATCCTCGCCCCGCACGCGTCGACCCAGTTCTAGGCGCTGGTCGCGGGGATTCCCCGAGCGGAGGATTGCCGAGCCGCCGAAAAGCCTCCATCAAGGACGCACCATGGGCGTCTTCACGAAGCAAAGCGAACTCAGCGTCGGTAAGTTGACCGAAGCCGAGCTCATCGACCGCATCGTCGCCGCGCTGGCCGACGCCTGCCCGCCCTTCCCCGCCGGCCCTGGCGGCGACTGCGCCATCTTCCCCGCCCACCAAGAGCGCCCGTACCGCGTGTCGTCGATCGACTCCGTCGTCTTCGGCCGCCACTTCGACCTCTCCTGCTCCGGCGCCAAGGCCGGCGCCAAGCTCATCCAACGCAACCTCAGCGACCTCGCGGCCGCCGGCGCCACCCCTGGCGACGCGATGCTCTCGATTTTGATGGGGCCGGACATCGACGCCCAGTGGCTCGAGGACTTCGCCCACGGCGCGGGCCGCGCCGCCGCACAAGCCGGCCTGAAGCTCGTCGGCGGCGACGTGTGCCGCACCCAGCCCGGCACGTTCAGCGCGACCCTCGCCATCCAGGGCTTCGCCTACCGCGTGCTCACGCGCCGCACCGCCCAGGTCGGCGACGTGCTCTTCGTCACCGGACACCTCGGCGGCTCGATCTACGGCCATCACCTGAACTTCAAGGCCCGCTTGGCTGAGGGCGAATGGCTCGGCGCCCAAGGCGCCGTCACCGCCTGCACTGACCTCTCCGACGGCTTGGCCAAGGATCTACCGGGCCTGCTCGGGCCGAAGCTGGACGCGCTCGTCGACCTCAAGCAGCTGCCGGTCTCCGAGGCCGCCACCAAGCTAGCCAAGCACGACGGCAAGCCCGCGCTCGAACACGCGCTGCAGGACGGCGAGGACTATGAGCTCCTCTTCGCGGTGCGCGCCGACCAAGCCGACTTCATCGCCGCGACCTTCGCCAAGACCTTCCCTAGCACGCCGCTGACCGCCCTCGGCACCGTGGCCAAGGGCTCCGGCCGCCTCTGCGACGCCGCCGACCAGCAGCCGATCAAGGCCCAAGGCTTCAGCCACTTCGGCTGAGCGCCGCGGTCGTACCGCTAGAGCTTGAACTGGCGGATGATGACGAACAAAGCGAAGATCAGCGAACAACCCGCGAAGGTCACCGTGGTGGTCTCGTAGGTGGCGAGCAACTTAAGGACCTGATCCAGCAGCGTGATACAGTCCTTGGTGTCGCGCTCGGCGTTGATGAGGGCGGCCACGGCCTTGTTGGCGGCCTCCTCGACCTTCTTGTTGTCGGACTTCGTGCCCTCCTCGGTGATGAGCACGACGGCGGTCTCGGTCGACTTCATGGCCTTCTTGTAGGCATCGACGGAGGACTGGATGTTCACGGTGGCTCCGCGCACGCGCTCGGTGGTGTCCTTGAGCTCGTGGCTGAACCACAGGCCGGCGAGGGAGACGAGCAACGTCACGACGGTCATGCCGACGATGCCGGCTTCGGCTTGGACCAAGCCTCCCTTGGCGATTCGACGTCTGGATCGGGTGGCACTCATAGTTGGGTGGTTTTCATATTAAAGAGGTCAGCGCGGCTTACGCCGAGAAGGTTTAGGGGGCGCGGCGGCGGGAGCCTTCGGCTTGGAACGCTTGCGGCCGGAAGAACGCTTGCGGCCCCGGCCCTTGGGTTTCCGCTCCTTGATGCCGAGCTTGGACTTGATATTGGCGGAGATCCAATCGACGAGCTCGGGGGCCAAGGCGCCGGTCAGGCCTTGGATGATGGCCTTGTTGATGGCGGACATCTCCCACTGGTAGGTGACGAAGAAGGCGATGATGGCGAAGAGCGCCGCGGCCAGGATGTGCTTGGCCGAACGGCGCCAATTGGCGTCCGCGGCGTCGTCGATGAGCAGACGGCCGACCATCGCGGCCGCGCCGATGAGGGAGACGATCCAGCCGCCCTTCTTGAAGGCCAGGATCGCGCCTTGGAAGTTGTTGGTGACCGCATTCGGGTCCTTGACGACCTTGACGGCCTCGACGGCAGCGTCCGCGAAGATGACGTCCAACGTCACCATACAGCCACCTCTCCTGCCGCCAGGGCGTGACCCGCAAAGGGCGTGGGATGGAAACGGGAGGCGGGCACGCGAAGAGGGAGGCGACCATTCCGCCGAGGACGGACGAGTCGACTCCTATGACTAATATGAATTATCGGCCCCGACTCAATCCCCAACCGCCGTTCAGAGGGCCTGTCGGCGGGCCGGACGACCCTCGTCGACCTCGATGTAGTCGAACATGGTGTCGACGCCGGCTTCGGGCCCGAGCTGGTTCTCCTTCAGGCGGCGCAGGAGCACCTCGTTGGCCTCGTCGCGCCAGCCGCGCTTGGTCATGAAGCCATTCCAGATCTCGATGTCGTTCGTGGTCAGTTTACGCCCCCGGGCCTCAGCCCAAGCCATGACCTCTTCGTCGGTCACGGCCGGATTGCCGAGCACCCAGACGCGGAGTTCGTCGTACTTGATGCCGAGGTATTGGCAGCAACGGTCGTCGAAGGCCTTACCGAGGTTGTTGACGAAATCGGCGTGCAAGGCGCCGCGGGCGTGCAGGCGGAGCTTGTCGAGCATGCGGGGGAGGATGACTAGGCCACCCAGGCGGCAACGGGGGCTGCGAGGGGGGTGTTGGGTCAGATCATAGGGGTCGTAGGCCATAATTCACGAAAAGTAGCCTCAACCCCCTCTTTCGCAAGTAAACAGGGTAAAATACCCAATTATGGGGGGTTGCCAAAATGTCACACCTTCGTCTAGATTGGGGTATGGCCGTCTTGGCAGGAGATACCCCCCTCCCCCTTCCTCAAGGGGCTATGGCTATGGTGTGCGCCTTTATCTTCCTAGTGAGCGCCGCTTGGGATTGGCAGGCGCGAACGGCCCCCTCCGCCCGCAGCTTCCCCGCGGTTGGTGTCTGGCTCCTGCGGGCAGGCTGGCTGTTGCTGACGATCTTCTTGGCCGCCGATGGGCTCACCCGGAATACCCTGCCGGTCGATAGCTCCGCGGGGATGCTGCTGTCCATCGGTTGGGGCTTGGCTGGCTTGGCCATTTTCTTGGACCTGACCTTCGAGCACCGTCTCCCGGTCTGGGTGATTTCCTCCGCCACGATGCTCTGTGTGTTCGTGGCTAGTCGTCTCGGTGGCGAAACACATGCGTTCACCACGACGGTGAAGCCGCTGATCCGCGTGCACATCGGTGCGGCGATCCTGGCCTACTGCCTCTTGGCTGCTCAAGCGCTCAACGCGCTCGCTTACTGGTTGCAGGACCGCGCGCTCGCCCAACGTAAGTTCGGCGGGATCTACGGCTTGCTCCCCGCATTGGTGCCGATGGACAAGGTCGGCGCCCATCTGATGGGTGCCGCGGTCTGGACGCTCGGGCTCTCCGTCGTCATCGGCGCGGTCGATGCGTTCACGAGCCCAGCCGGTTTCAGCAATTTCCCGAAGCTGGCGATGGCGGGCGCGACGTTGCTCCTCGCCGGCGCGCTCATCGTGCTGCGCCGCCGCGCGGCCATCAGCGGAGCGACCTTCGCCCGTGGGTCGCTGTGGCTGTTGCTCCCGGCGCTTTTGGCGCTCTGGCTTTCCTTACCGCACGCCCGATGAGCGCCCGCCCGACCACTCTGGTGGCGCTGAGCGCCACGCACCACACCGCCGGCCTCGATGCGCGCGCGGCCTTCAGCGTCTCTCCAGCCGGCGTGGAGACTTTCTATCAGGCGGCGCGCGCCGCCGGCCTCGCGGAGGTCGTGTTGCTCGCCACGTGCAACCGGCTCGAAGCCTACGCCATCGGCGATGAAGCGGCCGCCCTCCACGCGCGCGCCGCGTTGATGCAGGCGACCGGCGTGACGCCGGAGGCCTTGGACCGACACCTCCGTCCGATTCCCGGGCTACAGGCGGTGGAGCATTTGTTCGCGGTCGTGTCCGGCTTGGACTCGCAGATGATCGGGGAAGCGGAGATCGCCGGTCAGGCCAAGGACGCCTATGCCGACGCGCTCGCGCGCGGGATGACCGGGCCGATCCTCAACCGCATTTTCCAGCGCGCCTTCCAGGCCGGTGCTTGGGCCCGCACGAACACGGGGATTTCCCAGGGCCATGTCAGCCTCGGCAATGTCGCCGTCGAGCTGGCGAGCCGCGTCTTCGGGCAACTGGCCGAAGCCCGCGTGCTGGTCCTCGGCACGGGTGAGGTCGGTCGGCAGGTCGTGCAGGCGCTGGTCTCGCGCGGCGCCACCCAGGTGTCGGTCGCGTCGCGCACGTTCGAGAACGCGCGCGCCTTGGCCGAAGAATTCGCGGGCTCCTCGTTGACCCTCGCCGATGCGCTGCAGCAGGCGCACGCCCACGATGTCATCGTCGGGTGCGCTTCCGTGGAACGCGCTCTGCTCGACGCCGAGACGATCCGCGGATTCACGGGTCGCCGCCAAGGCCGCCCCTTGCTCTTGGTCGACCTCGGCGTGCCGCGGAACTTCGATGCGGCCAGCCGCCACGTCGAAGGCGCCTACCTGTGCGACCTCGACGACCTTTCCTCGGTGGCGAACGCCAACCTCCAAGCGCGCTTGGCCGAAGTGGCCCGCGCCCGCACCGCGCTCACCGAAAAAGCCGCCCGGGTCTGGGGCGCGGCGCAACGTCCTGAATCTGGTACCCCATGAAACCTACTGTTCTGATTGTCGACGACGAGAAGCATACGCGCGAAGGCCTGCGCTCGGCCCTGGAGGATAAGTATGAGACGTTCGTGGCCAAGGACGCCACGGAAGCCGCGCGCCTGATGCAGGACGTGCCGCCCGACGCGGTGCTGACGGACCTCCGGATGGCCGGCGAAGACGGCATGGCGGTCATCGACCGCGCCTTGAAGCTTTCGCCGCAACCGGTTTGCCTGATGATGACGGCTTACGGCGACGTGGAGACCGCGGTGCAGGCGATGAGCCGCGGCGCCTATTGGTTCATGCAGAAGCCCGTCGACCTCCGCCAGGTCGAGCTGCTCCTCGAACGCGGCCTGAAGGCGCGTGCGACGGAAAAGGAAGTGGCGGTTCTCAAGACGCGCCTCGACCGCAAGTTCTCCCTTGGCGAGGTGGTCGGTTCCTCCGCCGCCCTGCAGCATGCCATCGAACAGGTGCGCTCCGTGGCCACTTCCAACGCGACCGTCCTACTGCTCGGCGAGACCGGCACGGGCAAGGAACTGTTCGCCCAGATGATCCATCAGGCGAGCCCCCGCGCGAAGGGGCCCTTCATGGCGGTGCATTGCGCGGCGATCCCCGCGAACCTCCT
>RFQN01000051.1 GCA_009924965.1 Verrucomicrobiota bacterium | reverse complement strand
AGTCCCCAGCAGCGACCTCTCATCGTGATTGTTGAAGACGAGCGTAGCCTTGCCGCTACGCTGCACCAACAGCTCGAGGAAGCCGGGTTCGCGACCCAGACTTTCCACAAGGGCTCGACCGCGCTGAAGTTCATCGAACAGCACCACGTGCACTTGGTGCTGCTCGACCCCACCCTGCCCGACCTCGACGGGCACACGGTGCTGGAACGCATCCGCCAGGCAGGCGCTTCCACGGCGGTCATCTTCCTCGCCAACGTGAAGACGCCGAGCGCCGTCGTCAAAGCGCTGGAGGCCGGGGCCGACGACTACATCGGCAAGCCACATCATCCCGAAGAATTGGCCGCGCGCATCCACGCGGTCCTGCGGCGCAGCGAAACCGCCGGCGACAGCCGACTGACCCGCAATGCCGACCTCGCGACCAACGTCTTCCATTTCAACGGGGCGGAAATCCACCCCGAACGGCTCGAGCTGGCCTTCGGCGGGGGCAAGACCTGCAAGCTAGGCCGCAAGGAGATCGGCATCCTCTACCACCTGCACGCCAACCCCGGCGTCATCATCAGCCGCAACAGCCTGATTCATGCGGTCTGGGGCGTGCATGCGAACGTCCGCAGCCGCTCGCTCGACCAATACATCGCCAAGATCCGCGATGCCTTCCAAAAGGTCGGCCGCGACCTCGGGTGCTTCCGGACGATCCACGGGATCGGCTACTGGTATGAGCCCTGCCCGGACGCCAAGCCCGGGAAGAAAAGCCGTCGCGCTTGATTCCGGCCGAAAGCCGCGCAAGGTGAAGGCATGCTCAAGATCAAGGCCTACCTCAAACCCAGCTGCGGCTGGAGCAACGGCGTCCGCGCCATCATGCGCAAGCACGGCCTCGCCTTCGAAGACGTGGACATCATCAACGTCCCCGCGAACTACGCCGAGATGGTCGAGAAGACCGGTCAGCGCCTGTCGCCCTGCGTCGAGGTCAACGGCGTGATGCTCGCGGATGTGTCGGGCGAAGAGGTCGAGCAATACCTGCTGGCCAATGGCCTGGTGCAGCCGATCGACAAGCCGGCCGACGCCCCCACCAACGCGCCGTGCTCCGACGAAGAGCATGCGAAGATGCGCGTGAAGACGATTCGGTTCTTCTGAGCGGGAGCGTTGGAAGCGGATAGCGGATAGCGAATAGCGGTTAGTGGTTAGCGGCAAGCGGTTGGAAGAAATTTCATCGCGCCAGGCTCTCAGGCTTTCCTGAGCGCTCTCCCTAACCGCTATCCGCTACCGACTGTCCACTTCTCGCTCACTCCGTCTTGCCGGCCGCGAAATCGGCGAGCGAATCGGCCACCCACTGCCGTTGCTCCGCGGTCAGCTCAGGGAAGATCGGGATGCTCAGGACTTCGGCGGACAACTGCTCGGATACGGGGACGCTGTCGCCTCCACGGTAGCCGGCCGAGGCAAAGCATTCCTGACGATGCAGCGGAATCGGGTAGTAGATTTCGCAGCCGATCTTGCGCGCCGTGAGGAAGGCCTTGAGGGCGTCGCGCCGGCCGCCAGGCACGCGCAGCGTGAATTGGTTCCAGATACCTTGGCTGGAGAAGTCGACCGGCAACAAGACCTTCGCGGAGGCGTCCGCGCCCGGACGGTTCTCGGCGATGCCGACGCGGCCCTTGAGCGCAGCGTGGTAGAAATGGGCGTTCCCGGCACGCGCGCAGTTATACTCAGGCAGGTGCGGGAGCTTGAGGTGGAGCATCGCCGCCTGCAAGGGATCCATGCGGAAGTTCGCGCCGACTTCGCGGTGGTAGTACTTGGGCTGCATGCCATGGACGCGCAGGATGCGCGCGCGCTCCGCAAGGGCGTCGTCGGAGGTGGTCACCAAGCCGGAGTCGCCCATGCCGCCGAGGTTCTTCGAAGGAAAGAAGCTGGTGGCGCCGAACTCGCCGACGGACATCGTGCTGCGCCCTTGCCAGCGGGCGCCCATCGACTGCGCCGCGTCCTCGACGATGCGAAGACGGTGGGCGTCGGCGAAGGCGCGGAGGGCCACAAGGTCGCAGGACTGCCCGAAGAGGTGCACCGGCATGATCGCGCGGGTCCGCGGGCTGACCTTCCGGGCCGCGTCGGCGAGGTCGAGGTTGAAGTGGTGCGGGTTGACGTCGACCCAGACCGGGACGGCGCCGAGCCGGGCCACGGACCCAGCCGTGGCGAAGAACGTGAAGGCGGGCAAGAGCACCTCGTCGCCTTCACCGATGTCGAGGGCCATGAGCGCCAAAAGGAGCGCGTCCGTCCCCGACGACACGCCGAGGGCGTGCTTGACGCCCAGGAAGGCCGCGCAGTCTTTCTCGAACGCCTCGAGCCGCGGGCCCATGATGAACTGGTTGGAGCGCAGGACGTCGCGGAAAGCGGCCTCGAATTGGGCTTCGAGGGCGCGGTTCTGCGGGCCGAGGTCGAGGAGCGGGACGGTGATCATGTCGCGGCCACGCTTCTCCCACCGACGGGTTCAGCGGGCAACATCTTTCGCCCCAGCGCGCGCGCGCAGGATGAGGAACACGCCGCCCAAGGCCAACGGCAAGGTCCAGAACTGCCCCGCGGTCAGCCCAAGAATATAACCATCCTCGGGGAGGCGGAACCACTCGCCGACGAAACGTGCCGCGGCGTACAGCAGGAGGAACTCGCCCGCCACTTGGCCCGGGGGCAAACGCTTCGGGTAGCGCCAGAGCATCCAGAGCAACGGGATCAGGCCTTCGCCCACGGCTTCATACAGTTGCGAAGGATGGCGGGGCTGCGTGCCTTCCCGCGGGAAGATCACCGCCCAAGGCACGGTAGTCGCGCGCCCGACGAGCTCGGCGTTCACGAAGTTGGCCAAACGGCCGAAGAGGATGCCCGCCGGCGCCAACGCGCACAGCAGGTCGCCCACGGCCAGGAAAGGCACGCGCCGCGTCCGCGCGAACCAGACGCCCGCCAAAAGCACGCCGAGGAAGCCGCCATGGCTGGCCATGCCGCCTTGCCACACGCGGAAGACCATCCGCGGGTCGGCCAGGAACTCGTCGCGGGCATAGAGGAGCACGTGCCCCAAGCGGCCCCCGAGGACGACGCCTAACATGATGGCGGTGATGAGGGCCGATTCGTCGACGGCGTCGCGCACCGGGGCCAACGCCTGACGGCGCCAACGGCTCAACAAGACGGCCGCGATGAGGAAGCCGGTCGCGTAGGCCAGGCCGTACCAATGCACGCCGCGCAACGGCCAGCCCTCCGGGAAATGCACCGCGACAGGATCGAGGTCATGCACCCAATAGGCCAAGGGCGCGAGCACCGGCGGCACGTTCATGGCTTATGCCCGGCCTCGCCCGCGGAGCGACGGCCCACGCGGTGCCCGCGCTGGCGCGCCAGTTCGCGCATGTCGGGATGCGGGTCGTCCTTCTCGTAGATCTCGACGCCCAAGAGCGACTCAAAGACGTCCTCCAACGTGATCACGCCGGCGAAGGCGCCGAATTCATCGACGACGACGGCCAACTGATGGTGCGCCCGCACCAAGTCGTGCAGCGCATCGGACAGGGTCGCGTTCTCGGGCACGATGTGCGCCTTGCCCATGAGCTCGCGCATCTTCACGTCGCGCCGGCCTTCCCCGGCGGCCTTGAGGATATCGCGGCGGCGGACGATCCCGACATGCGGAGGACATCGCCCACGGAGAGGTCGACGTCGACGGCGGTGACGACCGGCCGCGGCGTCAGCACCTGCGAGACGGGGATATCGTCGAGGCGGACGGCGTTCGACACCAGGGTGCTTTCGGCCTGCGTGATCTTGCCTTCGCGGGCGGCGGCCTGGGCCATGCTGCCGATGTCGGCATCGGCGCGGTCGACCCCAGGCTCTTCGGGCGGGGCCAAGGAGTCGTGCAGCTTACCGAAAGTACGGAGCACGGACGCGGCGCCGCGCACCAAGGTGAGCGCAGGGGCGATTCGAGGCGCCAGCGCATGACGCAGGTGCATGCCGAGCTTGCGCGGCAGCATGACCGTCAACCAAGCCATCAGGAAGGAAACCGCGACGATCCCGAGGCCGACGACGGCCACCTGCCACCCCAGCCCAACGGAGAACAATCGGCCCCCGACCAGGATGCCGCCCAACAAGGCGCTCATCCCGACAAACGCCGCGGTCAGCACCTCGAAAGCCGCCAAGGTGTTGCCTTGGTCGCCCCGGCACCGCTCCAAGGCGACGGCGGCCTTCGCGTCCTGCCGACGCAACTCTTCGATTTCCCCTGGGGAAAAGGCCGCCACCACGCCGGCCACCAGCGAAACGCCGGCCGCGCTCCCGTTCAGGAGGATAAAGATGGGCCAAAGAAAACCGACGTCCATATGGGCACTACCCTAAGGTATGGACGGGGCGTTGGCGAGGGAGAATCCCGACATTGACCGCGGCAGGCTCGCCCGAAACAATCCGAGCCATGAACCCCCGCGAGCTCAAGATCGTCTCGGCCCTTTCCGTCTTCCTCTGCGCCGCCTTGCCCACCGCGGTCGGGGCCGTGGCCTTCCGCTCCCAGCCCGTGCTCATCGACCTCATCAAGAGCGAACCCGGGAAACTACCCGCGGTGACAGGCTTCTTCTTCAATCATTTCACCGCGGCGCTCCTGACCTTGCTCGTCCTTGGCGCGATCGCGACCTGGGTCGCCCTCAAGGGCTACCGCCAACCCGACGACGAAGGCGCCGGCAAGATGGCGACGCTGCTGGTCGCGGTCTGCTTCTCGGCCGTCGTCAGCGTGGGCTTCCTCACGCTGTTCATCCTGTCGACGGCTTTGCCGATCTACGCCAGGCTGACCGACCGCTGAGCCCGCCAAGCGGCGAGATCCGCCAAACGCGCGGAGGCTTCCGCCTGCTCCGCCGCGGGAATCCACAGGCGCTCGCCATTGGGCGAAGCGTAGCCTCGGGCTAAGACCGCTCCGCCTAAGAAGGTCGAGCGCAAGACGACGACCGATTGCGCCCGCAGCGGGAACGCCTCCGTGACGTCGACGCACGTCCGGCCGGCTTGGGCGACGACGGAGCGGAACTGCGCGGCGGCGGTGCCGGGGAGCCGTCCGGTGGCGACCGCCGGGAAGCACCAACGCATACCATCCCACCACGCCAACGAACTGCGGGTGGCTTCACTGACATGGCCGGCGGCGTCGAACTGCACGCCTTCGGCGTCGGGCCGGTCCGCGAGGGCTTTGAGCTCGCGCCACGCGGCGGCCGAATTGCGCCACGGCCCGCTCTTCGGACGCGGCAACCACTCCGGGGCATCGCGCCGCGTCTGCAGCGCAAAGAGGTCGATGGCTGTCGGCGGCGGCGGCAAGGGCCGGAGGGTCAGCCATTCGCGGGCCAACGCATCCGGCCGCGCGGCCACCAACAAGCGGACGATGGCATCCGTCAAGCCGGCTGAGGCGAGGAGCTTATGGAGGATCGGGGACCAAGCCTCCCGAGAGGGACCCGCGCCGAGGTGCAAGCGTCGCGCATCCAAGCCCAAGCGCGGGCAAGCCGTCGCCAAACGCGCGAGGTGATCGCCGAGGCAAGCCACGTGCCCGTCGCGCAGGGCGAAGGTCTCGAACAAACTAAGCCCCGGCTCGAGCGACGCGACCTCGGCGCCGTCGGGCACGTTCACATAATCGCCGGAGCACCAGGCTAGCATGGCGGTAAGGCCGCACGGGCGGCGGCGAGCAGCGGGGCCTGCGCCTTGCGCCAAGATTCCGCATGCTCACGCGCAGGCTGCGAATCCGCGACGATGCCGGCGCCGGCTTGGATGAAACTCCGGCCCCCCGTCGTCCAGAGCGAGCGGATGACGATGTTCAGGCAGAGGTCGCCATTCGCGCCCACCCAGCCGAGCGAGCCGGTGTAAAAGCCGCGCGCGACCGGCTCGAGTTCCGCGATGATCTGCATCGTGCGTACCTTGGGCGCGCCCGTGATGGTCCCGCCAGGGAAGAGTGCGCGGACGACCTCCGCCGGACCCGCGCCAGCGGCCAGACGGCCTTCCACTTGGGAGACCAGGTGCATGACATGCGAATACTTCTCCACCGCCATGAATTCGGGGACGTGCACGGACCCTGGGGCGGCGACGCGGCCGACGTCGTTGCGGAGCAAGTCGACGAGCATGAGGTGCTCCGCGCGCTCCTTGGTGTCGCCGGCGAGTTCCTGCGCCCACGCCGCATCGGCGGCCGCGTCGGCGCCGCGTGGACGCGTTCCGGCGATCGGCCGCGAAGCGATGCGGCCACCCACTACTTCAACGAGGAGCTCCGGTGAGCCGCAGGCCAACGTCCCCATCGGCAGGCGCAGCAGCCCCATGTAAGGCGAGGGGTTGGCCTGGCGCAGCGCGGCATAGGCGAGCGCTGGGTCGACAGCCGGGACTTCCAAACGCGTCGACAAATTCACCTGATAGGTGTCGCCCGCGGAAATATAGGCGAGCACTTGGCGGACAGCCTGTTCGAAGGCCGCCTGCGGCAATGATTCG
Organism: Verrucomicrobiota bacterium; assembly: GCA_009924965.1. Taxonomy (GTDB): domain Bacteria; phylum Verrucomicrobiota; class Verrucomicrobiia; order Opitutales; family UBA953; genus UBA953. Next base: position 2,470 of record RFQN01000051.1, on the reverse strand, counting down.
GCCAACGGTTGCGCGGCCGTCGTGGCCGCCGGTAACGCCGGAGCGGGTGCCGCACAGGCCTCGCGCCAAGCCTGCAGCAGCTCCAACGAGCGGTGACGGGCCGCCTGCCAGCGCGACGCGGTGCGATCGGCCGCCGGACACAGCACCACCACGGTCAGTTCGCGCTTAGCCGCATCGTAGACATAGGCTTCCGTCGCTTCCAAAAACACCGCGGCCGGGCTCGGGACATCCGCGGGCGCGGAGACCACCGGTTCAAACTGCGTCGCCAATTCATAACCCAGGGCGACGACGAGCCCGCCTTGGAACACCGGCCAACCCACCATGGTCGGCGCGCGGTGCTCGGCTGACCAACGCCGCAACGCCGCCAGAGGCTGGTCCCGACCGGCTTCATGCGCGCCGTCGTTCGCATGGACGACCACGCGGCCATCGACCGTGAAGACCGTGGCGCGGGCCGCAGACGGCACGGCGATCGTGAGGCTGCCGGTGCGGCCGCTTTCCAGCACCGCATGGAAGCGACCGCGGAGCAAGGCCTGCCAATCTGCGGGCAGGTCGGACGCGGCGAACCGCGCGAGGTACGGCAAGTGCGTCCAGCCATTGCCGGCCGCCGTCCAATCGGCCAAGCTCGTTTCGGCTAAAATGGCGGAGGCGTCAGGCACGGGCGAAGTTGATCAAATAGCCGTCCAGGTCGGGCGACGCGAGGATCTGTTCCGCCTGCGCCGCGGTGATCCCGTAGACATGGAGCTCTTGGCGCGACCCCTTGGAGACGACCGTCACGCGCAGGCCGCCTTCCAACGGCATCACCTTGATGGAATGGCGCCGTGCGCCGACCCGCGCCTGGATCACCCCGCGCGAAACGCGGCCATGCTTTTCGAGCAGCTCGACGACGGGGCGGGCGGCGTCCGTGACGCTGGTATGCGTACCCGCACGGCCGCGCCCTTTCGCCATCTCAGGCAATCTCCCAGTTGTAGGGATGCTTGGAAAGCAGTTCGCAGCCCGTCTTCGTGATGACGACGCAGTCTTCGAAGCGGCACCCGCCGATACCCGGATAGTAAAGCCCCGGTTCCACGGTGATGGCGTTCCCTGCAACCAAGGGGTTGGGGTTGCGCAAGGAAAGGTAAGGCTCCTCGTGGATGTCGTAGCCGAGGCCATGGCCGGAGCCATGGAAGAAGCCGACGTAGACGCCTTGCTTGTTCGGGCCGGTCTCGTAACCGAGAGACTTGAAATAATCGACCGGGATGCGATGGATCTCCGCGCCGGTGACGCCCGCGCGCAGGGCCTTGATGATGCGGCCATGGGCCGCCTTGACGGCCTCGACCATCTTGCGTTGGGCCGGCGAAGCCTTCCCCTTCAGGTACGTGCGCGTCATGTCGCCGTAGTGCCAGGACGCGAGGTCGCGCGGGAAGATGTCGAGCACGAGCAGTTGGTTGGCGTAGATCGGGCCCGAGCCCTTGCAGTGGCAATCGACCGCCTGGTCGCCCGGCGCGCAGATCAAGCCGGTGTCGCAAAGCGCGCCCGCGCGCACGGTCGCGGCCTGGACTTCTTCCTGCAGGATCTCCGAGGTGAGCACCTTGCCCTTCCACACCAAGCGGCCCTTCTTGTCGGGCCGGGCTTCGGCGAGGGCCTTCTCCACGGCGGTGAAGCCGGCGCAAGCGGCGCGGTTGCCCGCGCGGATGCCGTCCAGCTCGGCCTTCGTCTTCACCCAGCGCTGCGGGAAGAGCGCCGGGGCCGAACGTTCGTCGCGCATGGAACCGGCGGCGATCAATTCCAGTCCGAGCTCCTGCAGACGCAGGAACAAGGCGACCGGGAAATCACCCGGCACGCGGAACTTCTTCACCCCGCGCTGCAAGGCCGCGAAGACGATGGCGTCGGCGATGCCGGCCGTAGGATTGGTGCGGCGCAGGTCGTTGATGATCTCCGTCAGGTTGAGCACTTCGTCGAGGTCGGACTCCTCCTGGGCGCGGCCAACCTCGAGCAAAGGCAACAGGCCGACCTTGCGACCCTGCGCGCTGAAGGCCGGGAAGGGGTCCGAAGCATGGAAGCCGGAGAACCACCGGAGGTCGGCGTTCTTCGTCGGCGTAGCCATCAGCAGGACGTCGTCCAAGCGGGCTACGGGCTTCTTTTTGGTCGTGGAACGAGGCATACGTGCAAGATGACGATGGGCGGGCGGGCGGAAAGCGTAAACACAGATGCCTGCGGCTTGACTGCGGACGGGGGGCGGCCAAATCTAGGCGTCCTTTCGCGCGGGTATCGTTCAGTGGTAGGACCCCACTTTCCCATAGTGGTGACACCAGTTCGAGTCTGGTTACCCGCTCCAAAGGAAGCCAAGCCCTTGCCTCCCGCCCGAGGCAGGCTTGACCTCGTCCACCCTCTTGGGGATAGTGAAATCCTTGGTCACGCGGGTATCGTTCAGTGGCAGGACCCCACTCTTCCAAAGTGGTGACACCAGTTCGAATCTGGTTACCCGCACCAA
>RFQN01000006.1 GCA_009924965.1 Verrucomicrobiota bacterium | reverse complement strand
CGGCCACCGAGCGCATGGGCGTCCCGATGGTGGCCGTCTTCGTCGGCTTCCTCGCGCCCAAGACCGCTGCCCGGCGCCGTTTCCTGGAAGGCGCCAAGGCCGCCGACGAGACCATCGTGCTGCATGAATCCTGCCACCGCATCGGCGACTTCGCCGACGAGATGCTCGAAATCCTCGGGCCGGAGCGCGTGGTCTGCATCGGCCGGGAACTGACGAAGCTGCACGAGACGATCCGCACGGCGCCGCTCGGCGAGCTGGTCCCGGCCTTGAAGGCGGGCTCGCTCAAAGGGGAATTCACCGTAGCGATCGCGCCGGCGGGCTTCACGCTCTGACCGCATAGCGGGTTGACCTGCCTAGCCTTCCGGCTGCATCCTAGCGGCATGGCGGGTTTCGACGACAGTCTGGTCCGCGAGTTCTTCGAGGTGAACGGCTTCTACGTACGCCAATCACGCAAAGCCCCCGTCGGCGGGAAAAAGAAGCGGCCCGAGGGCGACGGGGAGATCCATTTCCACAACCCGCACGCCACACCCGCGGCGGAAAGGTCCTTCCAGCTATTCGGCTCCGACTTGGCCGGCCTCGGCGGCGGCGTGGCCTTGGTGCGCGATTGGCACGGCCAAAAAGCCGTGACCCCGACGACCATCCGTCGCGGCGACTTCCTCGACTTCATCCGCAAGGAGGCGTGCGAAGCGGCGAAGGAAGCCTGGGGCCAACTGCCGGCGGACGAGGCCGCCCCGGCCGCCAAGATCCTCATTCTCCCCGGGCTCCCGTCCCAGGAGCCGGCGCGCTCGGAAAGCATCCGCCTCCTCAAGGAAGCCGGCGTCGACCACGTCATCTCCATCCGCACCATCGTCGAAAACCTCGTACAGCATGCGGAGACCGCGACCCCGCGGGAGTCGGCGACCTTGGCCTTGCTTCGCCTGCTCCGCGTCTACGATATGGTACGCACCACCCAGCTCGAGCTCTTCGGTGGCTCCTCCTCTTCCTCCCGGTGATTCACCCCAGCGCCCAAGTCCATGCCACCGCCCAACTCGCCGCCGACGTGGAGGTCGGGCCGTTCGCGGTCATCGAGGCTGGCGCCCAGCTTGGGGCCGGCTGCGTCGTCGCCGCGCACGCCATCGTGAAGGCCCGCGCCGTGCTCGGGGCGCAGGTCCGCGTGGACCATTTCGCCGTCATCGGAGGCGACCCGCAGGACCTCTCGTTTGACCGCAGCATCGCCTCGGGCGTGCGCATCGGCGACCGCACCGTCCTCCGCGAGCACGTCACCGTGCACCGGGCCACCAAAGCCGGCGTCGACACGGTCATCGGGACGGACGGCCTGCTCATGGCGGGCGCCCACGTCGCGCACGACTGCGTGCTCGGCGACCACGTCATCCTCGCCAACGGCTCCATGCTCGGCGGGCACGTGCACGTCGGCGACCGCGCCTTCATTAGCGGCGGCGTCGCGGTGCACCAGTTCTGCCGCATCGGTGGCGGTTCGCTGACCTCGGGCAACGCCGTCATCACCGAGGACGTGCCGCCGAACGCCTTGGCTTACGGCCGCAACGATTGCGCGGGGCTCAACCTCATCGGCCTCCGCCGCCGCGGCCTACCGTTGGAGACCGTGGCCGAACTGAAGCAGGCCTACCACCTCGTCTATGCGCCGGGCGGCAACTGCGCCGCGCTCGCGCAAACCGGCCTCGCCAGCGGCGCGTACCGCACCGCGGAGGCAGTGGCCTTCCTGAACTTCTTCCTCGGCGGCAAGCGCGGCCGCTTCATCCAGCCCGCATGAACCCCTTGCCGTTAGCGCTGACCTGCGGCGACCCCGCCGGCGTGGGCCCCGAACTCATCGAGGCTTGGTTGGGCGCGCACCCCGAGCTCGCGGCGAGCGTCGTGCCGATCGGCCCGGCGAAGTGGATCGCTCGCCTGGGCCAAGGCCAAGCCGTCGGCCCGGCGGAGTACGCAGCCCGCGCGGGACAACCGGACGAAACCGGCCAACTCGTCGCGCTCGAAGCGATGGAACTCGCGGCACGCGGCACGACCGGCGGCCGCTTCGGTGGCGTCGTCACCGGCCCCATCCACAAGAAAGGCCTCGCCGACGTCGGCTACACCTTCCCCGGACAGACGGAATTCTTCGCGCACCGCTGGGGCGGCGAGCCCGTGATGGCGTTCGCAGGCGGACGGCTCACGGTCGGACTCGTCACCTGGCACATCCCCTTGCGCGACGTCGCCACGACGCTCACGGGTGCGGACATCCGACGCACGGTCCTCGCCCTGATCGCGCTGCGCCAGAAACTCGGCGACGCCCGGCCGCGCATCGCCGTCTGCGGCGTGAACCCGCACGCGGGCGAAGGCGGCCTGCTCGGGAAGGAAGACGACGCGGTCATCCTGCCCGCCGTGGAAAGCCTGCGGTCGGAAGGCCACGACGTCAGCGGCCCGCTCCCCGGCGACACCGTCTTCCATCGCCACCTGCAAGGCGAGTTCGACGCCGTCGCGGCGATCTACCACGACCAAGGCCTCGCGCCGCTGAAGACCGTCGACTTCAGCACCTCCGCCAACCTCTCGCTGGGCCTGCGGCACGTCCGCACCAGCCCCGACCACGGCACCGCGTATGGCTTGGCGGGGAAAGGCCGCGCGGACCGCGGTAGCTTCGACGCCGCCGTGCGGCTCGCCCGCGCGCTTTCCGCCTGATGCGCTGGTTCCTGTGGTTGTGCTTCGGACTGTGCGCGACGCTCCTCGGCGCGGAAGGCCCGCAACGCATCGCCAGTTACAGCCCAGGCGCGACGCAGACCTTGCTAGACTTGGGCTGCCGCGAACGGATTGTCGCGGCCACGCGCTGGTGCCCGCTGCCACCTTCGCATACCGCGGCCCGCACCTGCGACGCCTTTAACCCGGACCTCGAGACGCTGCGCTTGGCCAAGCCCGACCTCGTGGTCTTGCCGCGCATGGCGAATCCCCTCTGGGCGGAACGCTGCACGCGCGCGGGCTTGAAAGTCGTCGTGCTCAGCGCGGAAGGCCCGGAGTCGGTCAGGCAAGACCTCGAACTCCTCGGGCAGGCCACAGGGCAAACTGCGGCCGCCCAAACCTTGCAGACGCCACTCGCCGGCCGCGGCGCGGCGCGCGACAAGACCCTCTTGGTCATCTGGGATGGCATGATGGCCGGACCCGAGGCCTACACCGCCTTAGCGCTCAAGCAGGCAGGCTTTAAGTCCCCATTGAGCACAGGCACCTGGAGCAAACTCGATTGGGAGACCATCGTGAGCGCCAACCCCGATGCGGTCTTATGGCTAGACTCCAAGCCGGAAAACACCCCGATTACCCCCTCCCAGAAGCACCAGAAAGAAATGTCGGAAGTCATTGTATTAAAGGAACTTAAATGCGTCAAAGAAGGCAAGGTTTTTGGCGCCAGCAGCGGGAGTGATTGGCTCCCGGGGACAGGCCTGATCCACGCCGCGGAGCAACTGCGGCTAACCCGCGCCAAGCTCGATTAAACTAGGGGGATTATTGTCCGTGCGACCATTGACAGCAGGTCCGTTCCGCCCAGTATGTAAGTCCCTCCTATGAACAACAAGTTCCTCAAGCTCCTCCTCACCTCCGCCAGCGTCCTCGCCCTGGCTGCAGTCGTCTCCTTCGCCGAAGAAGCCCCGGCCAAGAAGGACGGCGAGAAGAAGTGCCCTAACTGCCCTGACGCCCCGGCGCCGAAGGCTCTGATCGTCTCCGAAGAAGCTCCGGCGAAGAAGGATGGCGAAAAGAAGTGCCCTAACTGCCCCGACGCTCCGGCCCCCAAGGCCCTCGTCACCGCGGAAGACGCCCCGGCCAAGAAGGACGGCGAGAAGAAGTGCCCCAACTGCCCCGACGCCCCGGCGCCGAAGGCCTAATTCCTTAGGGAATATGTGCAAAAGGACGAACCTCCGGGTTCGTCCTTTTTTGTTTTCAGAACTTCAGTCCTAGGTCGACCCGGACGAATTCCGGGAAGTCGGTGCGGATCGCGAAGCCCTGGGATTCAGCGTAGGCGAAGTCCTCGGGGCGACCGGCGCCGCTGTGCACGGCGCACGAGCGGATACCCGCGTTCTTGCCTGCGTCCCAATCCGTGATGCGATCGCCGACCATCCAGCAACGAGCGGGGTCTAACTGGTATTTGGCGATCATCTCCAAGATGAACTGCGGGCTCGGCTTACGGTAGACCGAGGGCTCATCCGGGCGCTCCGGGGCGGCCTTGATCTCGAGGATACCAGGGGTCGGCAAAGCCAAAAGCTCGAGCATCCGACGATTGCAGGCGTGGTATTGGCTCCAAGTGAACTTACCCCGGTTGATGCCACTTTGGTTCGTCAGGATAAACAGCCGATACCCCGCCTGCAGACAGGCCTCTAGGGCAGGCTTAACCCCTGAAATCGGGGAAATTTGATGCACCTCACAGGTGTGGTGATGGTCCTCGATGAGGTTTCCATCCCGATCCAAGAAGAGCGCAGGGGCTAAAGCCATGAAAACAGCCAATCCCACCCCGGTCTGGGTGCAAGCCCTTGAAAGGGGGCTTGACCGAGGGGGGTGGAGGAGTAGAACCGACCCTCATCCCAGCGTAGAACCATGGCAAATCCGAAACGTAAACAGTCCAAGCGTCGCAGCCGCCTCCGTCGTGGCGCCAACCAGTTCCGCGCTCCCAAGCTCGTGCGTGACGCTGAATCCGGCGCTCTCCGCCGCTCCCACCGCGTCGACCCCACCACGGGGAAGTACCGCGGTCGTCAGGTCCTCGACACCGAGGCCTAAGCCTCTTTTCCGGGCTTACGCCCGTAGCACATGAGCGAAGTCACCCCGCCCGTCGGCCATAAGATTGCCTTAGACTGCATGGGCGGTGACCTCGGTCCCGCGGAAGCGGTTGCCGCGGCGGCCTTGGCTATTCGCGAAGGCATCGTCGGCCCCGACGATACGCTCATCCTGGTCGGCCATGAGGACAACCTTCGCCTCCTGGCGATGGACAACCGCATCCTCAACAACAAGCGGATCCAGTTCCGCCATGCGCCCGGCGTGGTCAATCCCGACGATGCCGCGATGGCCGTGATCAAGTCCAAGCGCGATTCCTCCATGGTGATCGCCTTGGAAATGCTCAAGGCCGGCGAAGTCTCCGCCGTGGTTTCGACCGGCAATACCAAGGCCCTCGTCGCCGCCGGCACCATCAAAGTCCGGCCCATGGAAGGCGCCGAACGCCCAGCCCTGGCGGCCATCATGCCCCGGCGCGAAGGCCATTTCGTGATGCTCGACGTCGGGGCCAATCCCGAAGCCAAGGCCGAGCACCTGCTGCATAACGCCGTCCTCGGCTCCATTTACGCGCAAAGCGCGCTGGGCATCGCCCACCCGCGCGTCGGCCTGCTCACGGTCGGGACCGAGGAAGGCAAAGGCGGCGCGCGCATCAACCGCACGCACACCTTGCTCAAGGCCATGGGCGACAAAATCAATTACGTCGGCCCAGTCGAAGGCTTCGATGTCTTCGGCGACTGCTGCGACGTCGTCGTGACCGACGGCTTCACCGGCAACGTGATCCTCAAGACCTTGGAAGGCTTGGTCTACATGGTCCGCGACATGATCGGCAGCAAGGTGAAGCGCAACCCGGTCTATCTGGCCGGCGGCATCGCGATGTTCCCCTTGCTCCGCGACCTCAAAGGCAAGCTGAAGCCGGAACGCTACGGCGGAGCCCCCTTGCTCGGCTTGGGCGGCCTCGTCATGAAGGCGCACGGCTCCAGCAACCGGCAAGGCATCGCCAGCGCCATCCGCCTCGGCTTCGAAGCCCTCGGCCATGGGACCGGCCACCGCATGCTGGCGGGCTTAGCCGAGGCAAACGCGGTGATTTCGGCGAACCCCGAGGTCGTCTAAGGTTTTAGTGTTCCCTTCCCGCCCCGGCGGGTCTTTTCTCACAGGCCTTGATGAGCTCTGCCGCGCTATCAGTCTTCATCCGCTCCGTCGGAGTCCATGCTCCCGAGCGGAAGTTGACCAACGACGACCTGTCCAAGATCGTCGACACCAACGACGAGTGGATCAAGACCCGCTCCGGCATCTCGGAGCGCCGCATCGCCGGCCCCGACGAGAACCCCTCCGACATGGGCGCGAAGGCCGCGGCCCAAGCCTTGCAGAACGCCGGCCTCACCCCGGCCGACATCGACCTGCTCATCGTCGCCACGATGACGCCGGACGTCCCCTTCCCGTCCACGGCCTGCCTGCTCCAAGCCAAGCTCGGGCTGCGCCGCGACATCCCGGCCTTCGACGTCTCCGCCGCGTGTTCCGGTTTCGTCTTCGCCCTGCAGGTCGGCACCGACATGCTGCGCTCGGGCCGCTATCGCCGCGCCCTCGTCGTCGGCGCCGAAAAGCTGTCCAATGTCATCGACTGGCAAGACCGCACGACGTGCGTCCTCTTCGGCGACGGGGCCGGTGCGGCGGTCATCGAAACGACGGACGCCCCAGGCGTCGGCATCCTCGGCAACCTGTTGGGTTCCGACGGCGTGAACGCCGAGCTCATCCACTGCGTCGCCGGCGGCTCCGCCAAGCCGGCCACCGCGGAAACCATGGCCGCCCGCGAGCACTGCCTGCGCATGAACGGCAAGGAAGTGTTCAAGCTCGCCGTCCGCGTGATGTCGGAATCCTGCCAACGCGTCTTGGCCCAGTGCGGCGTGAGCTCCGATGAAGTCGCCTGGTTCATCCCGCACCAAGCGAACTCGCGCATCCTCGAGGCCGTCGCCAGCCAACTGAACGTGGGCTTGGAGCGCTTCCCCTCGAACCTCGAACGCTACGGCAACACCTCCGCGGCTTCGATCCCGCTGGCCCTCGAAGAGGCTTGGCGGAACGGCAAGATCAAGCACGGCGACCTCGTCCTGCTCGTCGCCTTCGGCTCCGGCCTCACCTGGGGCGCAACCCTTCTCCGCTGGCATGAACCTCGTCGCTAAAACTTTTCTCGCAGCCTGCTGCCTGCTGAGCCTCTCGGCTCCAGCCGAACTCGTCCACACCGATGGCGCCTGGCGCCTCCAGCCCGGCACCGCTTCCGACATCCGCCCGGCGAGCCGGACCGACGCGGTCCTGAAGACCATCGACCAGGCCGAGAACCTTTCGATCATGCGCGAAGACCGCGCCGCCTTCGCGCTCTGGAACCAGCTCCTCGAGAACGAAGCCGGCACCGACGCGGAAGCCGTCGCGCTGCTCGGCCGGGCCCGCCTCTATGCGCTGCGCGGGCAGCTCGACAACGCCGAGGCCGACCTGGACGCCCTCTTCAAGAGCCACGCGAACTTCGCCGGTTTCGGCGAAGCCGTGCAGCTCGCCTTCGACCTGGCGGGGCAATACGAACGCGGCGAACGCCGTTACCTCGGCGGATGGTTCCCGTGGTTCAAGGACCCGCTGCACGCCCTGACGGTCTACGACAAGATCCTCAAGGTCGCCCCCAACGGCGCCTTGGCCGAGGAAAGCCTCATCCATGCCGCCCGCCTCGCCGAGCGCGAAGACCGTAAGGAGATCTACAACGAGATGCTGGAGCGCATCGTCAGCGATTACGCCGCCTCGAAGTACGCTCCGGAAGCGCTGGAACGCCTCGCCAAGCTGCGCGGCTCCGAATCCTTGGGGCCGGACTTCGATCAGGCCTCCACCCTGGAATCCGCGGACCACTGGCGCACGCTCGCCGACCAGTTCCCGCAAGACGGCCGGGCGCGGCAGTCCGCCGACCAGATCAAAGCCTTGCGCGACCGCGCCGCCCGCGCCCGCCTCAACCTCGGCAAGTTCTATTGGTACAAGCGCAACAACCCTGAAGCCGCCAAGCTGATGGCCAACGCCTGCCGCAGCCTCGCGCCGGAATCCGAAGCGGCCAAGGAAGCCGAAACGCTGCTCGCCGAAATCCAGGCAAACCCCAATCCGCCGAAGACCATCGCCGACCGCCTGCTCGGCGCGTACCCGCGTCCCCGCACGGCCACCGACACCAAGCCCGCGGCCGTCGGCGACGAACTCGACGCCTTGGGCTTCCGCAAGGAAGCGCCGAAGTCCCCCACCGAAACCGAACGCCGCTGATGCGCCTCCTGCCTCTCCTCGCCGCCACGCTCCTCGCCGGTTGCTCCGCCTACCAGCTCGGTGGCCCGAAGCCGGCCTTCAGCCGCCTCGAGGTGCTGCCGGTCCGCAACGCCACCGCCCGCCCCGGCCTGCAGGCGGTGTTCCAGGAGAAGCTCGTGGAAGACCTGGGCCGCGACCCACGCATCCAACTGGGCACCGGTGGCGCGAAGCTCGACGTCGAGGTCGTCACCTACCGTCGCGACGGACTGACGACCAAGTCGACCGACGCCTACAGCTATTCGAGCTACCGCGTGACGATCGTGGCCCGCTGCACGCTCACCACCGCCGGTGGCCAGAAGGTGCTCTTCAAGGACCGTAATTTCACCTCCGTGGCGACGCTGCAGCTGGCGGGCGACTCCGCCGCCGAAGAACGCAGCCTCGCCCCGGGACTCCTGAGCGACCTCGCGGCGCAGATCCGCGAAGCCGCCACCACCGCCTGGTAACATGCCCACCCCGGTCGTCGCCCCTTCCTTGCTCGCCGCCAACCATGGCGAGTTCCTGGCCGGTATCCGCGCGATCGAAGGAGCCGGCCTGTCCTGGGTCCACCTGGACATCATGGACGGGCATTTCGTGCCCAACATCAGCTTCGGCCCGCAAGTCGTGGCCGACCTTCGTCCGCACACGTCGCTCCACTTCGACGTGCATCTGATGCTGACGCATCCCGACCGCTTCATCGCGCCGTTCGCGAAAGCCGGCGCGGAGCGCCTCACCGTGCACATCGAAGCCGAGCACGACATGGCGAAGACACTGTCGGCGATTAAGGCGGCGGGCCTCCGGGCCGGCATCGCCATGAATCCCGACGGCGACCCGCGCCGCCTCCTGCCCTACTTGGAATCCGTCGACCTCGTGCTCTGCATGACCGTCTTCCCGGGCTTCGGCGGCCAAGCCTTCATCCCCAGCGTGCTCGACAGCATCCGCTTCCTGGCGGCCGAACGCCGCGCGCGCGGCCTCGACTTCCGCTTGGAAGTGGATGGTGGCGTCAACGCGGAGACGGGCCTACGGTGCCGCGAAGCCGGAGCGGAAACCCTCGTGGCGGGCACCGCGTTCTTCAAGGCGCCGGATCGCCGCGCCTTCGTCGCTGGCCTGACCGCCTAAGCCGCCGCGGGCGGCGAAGGATCGGCGCCGAGCGCCTTCTCCTTCTGGAGACGGAGCTGACCGCAGGCCGCATCGATGTCGTGGCCCTTTTCGCGGCGGAGCGTCGCCGTCACCCCCAGCGCGCGCAGTTCCTTCACGAAGCGATCTTGACGCGTGATGGACGGACGCACCCACGGCAGCCCCTGCACCGTGTTGTAAGGGATCAAGTTCACGTGCGCATGCAGCTCGCGCGCGATGGCCGCGAGCTTGCGGGCCTGGTCGAGCGAATCGTTGATGTCCTCGATGAGGATGAATTCCAACGTCAGCATGCGGCCGTGCGTGCGCGCGAAGGTCTTGGCCGCCGGGATCAACTGTTCGAGCGGGTACTTGCGGTTCACCGGCATGATCTGCTCGCGCACCTCGTTGGTGGCCCCGTGGAGGCTGATCGCGAGACGGAAGCCGAGGTCCTCTTCGGCCAGCTTGAGGATCTTCGGGACGACGCCTGAGGTGGAGATGGTCACGCGGCGGGCGCCGAAGCCGAAGCCCCAGGGCGCGTTCACCGTCTTGAGGGCGGCCAGCAAGTTGTCGTAATTGGCGAGCGGCTCGCCCATCCCCATGACCACGATGTTGTCGAAGGAAGCGAGCCCCTCCGCGGCGCGGGTCGGGTCGGCTTGGTCTTCGATGCGGCAGACCTGGACGAGCTGGGAGACGATTTCGCCCACGGACAGGTCGCGTTTCCAGCCCTCGAGGCCGGAAGCGCAGAACTTGCAGCCGTAGGCGCACCCCACCTGAGTGGAGATGCAGATCGTCCGGCGGGATTTATCCTGCCCCACCCCCTCCATGGGGGCCCGGATGATGACCGTTTCGATCAAGGAACCATCCCGGAGACGTTGGAGGAGCTTCTGGGTGACGTCCGAAGCCGTCTTTTTACCCAAAACCTCGGTGGCTGAAAAATCGTAATTATCTGATAACCAAGACCTTAAGTTAGCAGGAAGGTTCGTCATCACCTCGGCGCTCTCCGCCCGCTTCGGGTAGAGCCAGGCAAAGACCTGGCCAGCCCGGTAGCGGGGGTGGCCGGCCTCGGCGAGGCGGGCCCCGAGACTATCGGGTGTTTCTCCGTGAATGGAGGGTTTTTCGGGCTTAAAAGCCATGGTTCAGCGCGTCGGAGGGGCTTGCCATCGGGCGGGGTCCGATGCGGGCCCGCCTTCCTGCTTGCAAGTGAGATTTGTTATGCCCAAAACCACTTTTTGCAATGAGCAACAAGGCCCCCAACCCACAAGGTGGAAAAATCAACGCTCTGGAGAATACCAAGACCAAGGTATCCGAAGGACAGACCGGATTCTGCCTCCACCAAGCTTGGGGCATCGGCATCATCCGTGCCTTCGACGCCGCGACGAACCGCTTCACGGTCGACTTCCCTGAACAGGCCAAGAAAGGCCACCAGATCGACGCCGCCTTCTTCGGCGGCAAGATCGACATCATCGACTCCAACTCCCTCGTCGCCCAGGCCTACTCCGACGAAGGCAAGGCCAAGGTCGCAGCCCTCGTCTCGGACGACCCCGCTGGCCTCGTGAAGGCCCTGCTCGCCGAACTCCCGACGGGCGAATGCTCCTCTTACGCCCTCGAAGCCAACCTCGAACGCGTCCACTTCGCTTCCCTCGCCTCCGGCAAGGAGCGTGCCGCCGCCTTCAAGGCCTGGTGGACCAAGGGTCGCGCCGCGCTCCGCAAGGACCGTGCCATCCTGATCCCTGAGCGCAAGGGAGGCAACTACGCCCTCCTCGAAGCCCCGGTCGACCTCGGTGAAGACCTCTTCGCCCAGTACGAACTCGCCCCGAACTTCGAGCGCAAGCTCGCCCTCCTCGAGGAACTCGCCGAGAGCGCTTCGTCCGAGACCCGCTCCGCCGCGACCGAAGCCAACCTCGCCAAGGTCTCCAGCGACCTCGCCAAGGCCGTCGCCGGCCTGACCGGCTCGCGCCGCGCGGCCAACCTCCCGAAGGTCCTCTGCGCCATCTGGAACCGCGACAAGTTCTTCCGCACCGCCGTCGAGACCGTCGAAACCTTCAGCCCCACGGCCTCGGACATCATCGCCCTCTGCGACGAGAACGACCTCGCGCACGTCGCGTTGAGCATCCCGCACACGACCGAGAAGATCCGCAGCCTCCTCGACCTCGTCCGCGCGCACCACGGCGACCACTGGTCCGACCGCGCCTTCGACCTCCTCCGCAACCGCGACATCGGCGGCACCAAGAGCGGCTCCGCCAAGCTCGTCTCCGAGTGCATCTCCTACCTCTGCGACGCCGGCCTCAGCGCCCACGTCGGCCAGCGCTTCGCCCAGTGGCTCGAGACCCGCGAACTCCGTCCGCCGGTCATCATCTGGGTCATCAAGAACCGCGACTCCAAGAAGTACGCCGAGATCGTCGCCCCGCTCATCGTCCCCAGTTTCCTCGGCTCCATCCTCGCGAGCATCGACACCGAAGCCCTCGAGTCGAACTCCACCGCCCGCATCCCGCTGGCCAACGAGCTCATCAAGGACAAGGCCCTCATCGCCGACATCATCGCTCCGACCGGCGGCAAGCAGGCCGACAGCGAGACCATCTTCGACCTGGCCCGCATCATGCTGCGCAATCAGGGCTTCGACAAGATGACGAAGAACTCGCTCCTCGCGCGCCTCGCCAAGATCGAGCCGCACGTCCAGCGCCTCGTCCAGTCCCGCCAGGACGACTCCAACGTCGAGAAGGAACTCGTCGTCTCGAAGCAGAGCAAGGAAGCCCGCGAAGCCGAGCTCACCGACATCGTGCAGGTCAAGCTGCCCGCCGTGAAGGAAGCCATCCAGATCGCCAAGGAGCACGGCGACTTGCGCGAGAATTCCGAATACAAGATGGCCCGTCAGGACCATGACACGCTGTCCGCGCGCCGCGCCGAGCTCGACACGATGCTCAAGAAGGCCCGCGTGACCGACTTCACCGAAGCCACCACGGCCCTCGTCTCCATCGGCTCGACCGTCACGCTCCTGCGCGAATCGGACAAGACCGAAGTGACCTACGACATCCTGGGCGCTTGGGACGGCCAGCCGGAGCTCAACATCCTCGCCTACGTCTCGCCGCTGGCGAAGCAGTTCCTCAACCGCAAGCCGGGTGAAGCCTTCACGACGAACATCAACGGCAAGACCGAGAACTGGAAGGTCCTCGCGCTCCGCCGCTGGGTCGACAAGAAGTAAGCACTCGACCGTGCGCCCCGAAGAAGCCCCGGATTTCCGGGGCTTCCTCTTTTGACACGGACGCGAAGGGCCTCCAAGGTGACGGCATGCCCGACCCTTGGGAATCCCTGCGCCTGCTCGCCGACCCTACCCGGGCGCGGATTCTCTTCCTGTTGGCGAAGGGCGAACTCTCCGTCGGCGAGCTGCAGGAAATCCTCGGCATGCGCCAGTCGCGCATTTCGACGCACCTGTCCTTGCTGCGCAAAGCCGGCCTTGCCGCCGATCGCCGCGACGGCAAGCACTCGTATTACGCCCTGACGCCCAATCTCCCGGCCGGGGTGAACCAAATCCTGGAAGCAGCCCTCGCCGCCACCGCCAAGGACGCCACGACCTTGGCCGACCAGCGGGCTTTCAAGCGCCTCGCCGAAAAGCGCCGCCGGAAGTCGGAGCAACATTTCAACCTCGTCGCCGATCGCCTTGGGCGGAACTACTGCCCCGGCCGCTCCTGGGAGTCTATCGGCCAGATGCTCCTGCTCCTCGCCCCCAAGGTCCGGATTGCCGACCTAGGGTCAGGGGACGGCACCATTTCCCGGCTCCTCGCCCGCCAGGCCGAGTTCGTCCACTGCGTAGACAATTCCCCTAAAATGGTCGAACTTGGAAGGGAACTCGCTGATAAAGAAGAACTTAAGAATGTAGACTACGTCCTCGGGGACATCGAAAAGGTACCCCTTAAAGACCGCAGCGTCGACCTCGCCCTGCTCAGCCAGGCCCTCCACCATGCGGAAAATCCCCGTAAAGCCCTTGCGGAGGCCTTCCGCATCCTGAAACCAGGGGGCCGTCTCTTGATTTTGGACCTCCGGGCGCACCGTTTCGAAAAGGCCCGCGAGCTCTATGCGGACCGTTGGTTAGGCTTTAAGGAAAACGACCTCCACGACTGGATCGAAGAGGCCGGGTTCACCCATTCGGAAGTCAGGGTCGTCGCCAAAGAAGGCCAGGAACCGCACTTCGAGACCCTGCTGGGAAGCGCCCTGAAGCCTAGCCGCTGATTATAGATTATCAGCACTAACTCGGGTCTCTTTGGGCAGGTTGCTGGGAACAAAATCGAGGGGTTAATGCTTGGCAGTATCCCTGCCGAAAGGCTATTTTCGGGTCCACCCCATTGAGGCTCCCCGGCCTCGCCCAATCTCCGATGGTTACCCAAGAGTCTCGCACCTACAAGTTGGCCAAAGCGGCCATCCTTGCCGTCCTCATCGCCATCACCCCGGCGACGCCCTCCCTGCGCGCCCAAGGCGCTCCGGCGGCAGCCAAGCCGCAGGAAGACCCGCTGACCGCGCAGTACAACAAGACGATGGTGGAGATCGACAAGAAGCAGTTCGCCGCCGCCCTCAAGAACCTCGACGAACTGGAGAAGAAGGTCGCGAACATGCCTCCTGCGATGCAGGCGACCGTCTGCTTCCACCGCGCCCGCACGTTCTACCTGATGAAGGACTGGGCCAAGGCCGACGCCGAGCTCAACACTTTCCTGACGAAGTACCCCGAAGGCACGGGCAAGGTCATCGACGACAACGACAACATGCGCGGCGTCGCGCAGCTCACGCTCGTCGAAGTCTACGCCAACCAGTCCAAGTGGGACCCCGCCCTCGACCTGCTCAAGATGCTCCGCACCAACCCGCTGGTGCAGCCCAAGGACCGCGTCAACGCCTACACCCTGTCCGCCCGCGTCGTCGAAGAGAAGTCCAAGAGCGGCTCCGAAGCGGACAAGAAGACCGCCCTCGGCCAAGCCGTCGGCCTCCTGAAGCAAGCCACCGCCGGCGGCCTCGGCACGCCCGAAGCCCGCGAAGGCGGCATGCGCCTCGTCGAGGTCTACACCAAGCTCGGCTTGGTCAAGGAAGCCGAACAGCTGAAGGCCGAGATCGACGCCAAGGGCACCGGTTCGCCGGCCGAGGTCGTCCGCTCCAACTTCCAGCGCATTGAGATCGGTGACGCCCGCTTCGAAGCCGGCGAGAACGCCTCCGAGCAGAAGGACAAGGACGAGCTCTATCGCCAGGCCCTCGCCAGCTACCAAGGCGCCCTCCGCCGCGCCACCGTCAGCCGCTCCGTCACCAAGGCCGTGGAACTCAAGCAGGCCGACCTGGACAAGATCGTGAAGGACAACCCCAAGCCGACGCCGGAGGCCACCGAGAAGATCGAGAAGGCCCGCGCGGAGCTGGAGAACTTCAAGACCATCCAGGCCGACTTCGAGAAGAACAAGGACTACGACGCCTTCATCTCCTACCGCATCGGCCTCTGCCTCCTCGAACTCAAGCGCCCGTGGGAAGCCTTCGTGGCCTTCCGCGACATCTTCGAGAACAACCCGAACTTCTCCAAGGTCTCCGGCGCCTATTACTACTACATCCTCGCCCTCCGCGAGATCGGCCGCAACACCGAGGCGCAGGCGAAGTGCAAGGAGTTCCTGGCCAAGTACCCCGACGCCGAAGAAGTCTCCATGGTCGCCGTCATCCTCGGCTCGATCTCGCAGGACCGCGAAGAATTCGAAGAGGCCATCGGCCACTACAACTGGGCCAAGGCCAACGTGAAGAAGATCGACCCGGCCACCCTCGAGGAGATCGACTTCCGCATCGCCTGCTGCCACTTCGCCCACGTCGACTGGGAGAAGGCGCGCATCGCCCTCGACGACTTCCTCAAGAAGTACTCGCGCTCGTTCGCCCGCGAACAGGCCATGTACATGAGCGCCCTCTGCTGGTTCTACCAAGGCAAGTACAAGGAAACCAAGGCCGGCTTCGACGAATACCAGAAAGCCTACCCGAAGGGCGAATTCCTCGCCGACGTCCGTTACCGCCAGGCCATCGTCAAGTTCGGCGTCAACCCACCCGAGATCCCCGCCACCATCGCCCTCTGCAACGAGTGGCTCCGCGACTACGCCGTCAGCAAGGTCGAGAGCGTCGTGAACCAGATCCCCGAGGTCCACACCCTCATCGGCGACGCCGAGATCCGCCTCGCGACCGAACTCGACAAGGAGATCGCCAACGCGGACAAGAACCTCCGCACCAACGCCGAACCGGCGCTGAAGGCCAAGTACAAGGCCGAAAAGGAACGCTTCGAGAAGGAGAAGGAAGGCCACACCGTCAAGGCCATCGACGCCTACATCGCCGCCGCCCGCTCGGGCCGCACCAACGCCAACGCGCTCGACTTCGTCCTGCGCGAGCTCGGCAAGCTGCTCCCTGGCCGCGGCGAGCACGCCCGCATGCGCGACCTCTACAAGGAAGTGTATGACTGGGACCACGCCGACCCGAAGTCGCTCAACTACCTCTACGAAGTCATCAAGTCCACCGAACGCATGGGCGACAAGCCCGAGTTCGCCCAGCAGGCCGAGGCCGTGCAGAAGCGCTTCAGCGCCCAGCTCGCCGCCGCCCGCAAGAAGGTCGACGAACTGCTGAAGACCGACGGCAAGCCCGCCGAGGTCGCCGCCGCCAAGGCCGCCGTCGCCAAGCTTTCCGCCGAACTCGCCGCCGAGCTCGAGGTCGTCGAGAAGGCCCGCCAGGCCAGCATCCTCGCCGCCAAGACCGAAGCCCTCGGCATCCTCTCCACCGCCGTCGCGGAGTCCATCAACGACCGCAAGCAGGAAGGCTCCGAGAAGCTCATCCTCTTCCTCGCCGAAAAGTTGGCCCGCAAGGTCAAGCGCCTCAAGCCCGGCGCGACGGTCGACCCCAACGCCTATTCCGCGGCCAACGCCGAGGACGAGATCACCAAGCTGCTGCGCCTCGAGGAGAACAAGGATTCCCTCATCGCGCAGGCGCGTGGCTTCTTCGCCAAGGGCCAGCTGGCCGCCTTCCTCCGCGACCCGGCCAAGACGGACACCTACTTCAAGAAGATCTCCGCCAACTACAAGGCCGAGGAGCTCAGCCCGACCATCCTCGCGATCGTCGGCGACCACATGCTCGCCCACGGGGAGACCAAGAACTCCGAAGGCTACTTCCAGTACATCATGGAGCACCACCGCTCCTCGGAATACGCCGATTACGGCTTCGCCGGCCTGGCGGAAATCCGCCTCGGCCAGAAGAAGTACAAGGAAGCCCTCGACCTCTGCGCCGAAGCCATCGACAACGGCGTCGTGATGTCGAAGGAGAAGGACATCCGCTTCATCAAGGCCCGCGCCCTCGCCGAGACCCAGCGCTACGACGAGGCCAAGAAGGAGTTCGAGGAGATCGCCAAGACCAAGGAGTGGAAGGGCGAGACCACCGCCGGCTGCCTCTACTGGCTCGGCGTCATGGAAGAACGCCAAGGCCATCACGCCGAAGCCGTCGCCTACTACCGCCGCACCTACCAGGCCTGGAAGAAGTACGAGTTCTGGTCGGCCAAGGCCTACCTCGGCGCCGCCCGTCTCTTCGCCACCAAGCTGGACCAGAAGAAGGACGCCAAGGACCTCATCACCGAGATGCTCTCCAAGGAGCGCATCAAGGACACCCCTGAAGCCACCGAAGCCCGCAGCCTTTCGACCAAACTCTAATCGACCATGCGTCCTGCCGTCCGCTTTCTCCTGACCGCCGCGCTGCTCTGCGCGGGCGCCCAGTCCTTTGGCCAGACCTTGATCTTCAAGGGCGGCGAACGCTGGGAGGTCAACGACCCCTTCAAGCTCGACAACTCCGTCCCGCCCAAGCCGGTGATCGACCCGAAGAAGGGCACGATCAGCAGCATCAAGGGCACCGTCGTCCGCACCGTCAACTCGGGCGGGACCGACATCGAATCGACGCGCAAGCTCACCGAAGTCGAACGCATCATCTGGCCTCCGGTCGACAAGATCGCCGAAGCCCAGCTCTTCGTCAGCCGCGGCGAACCCAGCAAGGCCTTGGACAGCGTCGAGCCGATCATCAAGTTCTTCGACGTCTTCAAGAAGACCCCCGGTAGCCATTGGCTGAAGGCCTCCATGGTGAAGCTCGACGCCCTCGACCGCCTCGAGAACGACGCGGCCATCGGCGCCTTCCTCGACAACCTCGAGAAGAACGACGACGGCTCGAACCCCGAGCTCGCCAATAAGATGAAGCTGGCCCGCCTCATGCAGCGCGCGCGCCGCGGTGAGCATGACACGGTCATCACCGAAGCCGCCGACCTCATCACCAAGCTCGACGACCCCGACGTCCTGGCCCGCCTGCACCTCGTCAAAGCCAACTCGCTTCTCGCCACCAAGAAATACGAAGCGGCGATGAACACCTACCTCCGCGTGCCCGTCTTCTACGGCGCCCAGGCGGAACACCTGCCGAAGGCCTTGCTGGGCGCGGCCCGCGCCTTCCGCGGCATGGACAGCCCGGCCACCAAGGAACAGCGCCTGGAGGAGATCTCCAACCGCTACCTCCGCGACCTCATCGCCACCTACCCGGTCTCCAAGGAGGCCGAGGAGGCCAAGAAGCTCCTGCCCAAGGAGGACCGCCTCGCGGCCGAAGCCGACGCCGCCAAGATCAAGGACGCCGCCGTCATCCCCGAAGCCACCGCCAAGCCGGATGCGCCGAAGGCCGACAACGCCAACAACAACGACGCCAACAAGTGAGACCTTGCTCCTTTTCTAATCCCCAACTAAACCATCCCCACACCTGCAGCCTTCCCATGAAGAAACTCCGCACCTCCCTGCTCACCCTGGCCTGCCTTGGCCTGATGACCACCGTTGCCTCCGCCGCCGAAGCCGGCGTGAAGGAAAAGACCCTTTGGATGCTGTTCGAAGAAGGCGGCTGGGTCATGTACCCCATCACCCTCGCCTCCGTGGCGATGGTCTGGTTCATCGTCGACGGCTGGATCCGCACCAGCGTCAACAAGCTCTACCCGGCCTCGCACGTGACCCAACTCCGTGAGTTCTTCCAGCGCGGCGACTACCCGGGCGCCTACAACTTCGCCAAGAACGCCGGCTCCCCGGTCGCTGAAGTCGTCCGCGCCGGCGTCGCCTTCACCCCGGATGGCAAGGTCATGACCGAAGAAGCGATCATCTCCGAAGTCACCCGCATCCAAGGCGAACTCATGGGCCGCGCCTCCTACCTCTCCGTCATCGGCGTCTGCACCCCGATGATCGGCCTCACCGGCACGGTGACGGGCATGATGAAGGCGTTCGACAAGCTCGGCTCCTCCGGCGTGGG
>RFQN01000050.1 GCA_009924965.1 Verrucomicrobiota bacterium | reverse complement strand
TTCCGCTCCGGCGGCAAGGAGACCGTGGCCTCGGCTCATGTGAGCTTCGAGCTCCGCCAAGGCGAGGTCCTCGCGGTCGTCGGCGAATCGGGCTCCGGGAAGTCCGTCTCGGCCCTGGCCTTGACCCGCCTCCTCCCGGGCGAGCCCACCTGCTCCATCACCGGCCAAGCCTGGCTCGACGGACGCGACCTCCTGACCCTCGATGAGGCCGAGATCTCCAAGGTCCGCGGCAAGGAGATCGCCTACGTCTTCCAAGACCCGGGTACTTCGCTCAACCCCGTCTACACGATCGGCTTTCAGATCGGCGAAGCCGTCCGCATCCATCGCCGCGAGGTGACCGATGTCGACGCGGCCGTGGTGAAGGCCCTCGAGGAAGTCCACATCCACGACCCGCAGAAGGTCGCCAACCAATACCCGCACGAGCTCTCCGGCGGCATGCAGCAGCGCGCCATGATCGCCATGGCCTTGGCCTGCAACCCGCGCATCCTCGTCGCCGACGAACCCACCACGGCCCTCGACGTCACCATCCAGAAGGAAATCATGGACCTGCTCGGTCGCCTCCGCAAGGAGCGCGGCATGAGCATCCTCATGATCACGCATAACTTCGGGATCGTCGCCAATTTCGCCGACCACGTGCAGGTCATGCGCCACGGCCGCGTGGTCGAAAGCGGCACCGCCGACCACGTCATGCACCACCCGACGGACCCCTACACCAAGGGCCTCATCGCCTGCATTCCGCGCCTCGGCCAACGCCGCCGTCGCTTGACCACCCTGAGCGAGGAACTTTCCCAGTCGTGAGCACCGCCCCTTCCGCCCTCCTCGAGATCCGCGACCTGTCGGTGCACTACCCCGGCCGGGCCAACTGGTTCTTCCAGCGCGCCGAACCCAAGCGTGCGGTCGACGGGATCTCGTTCTCCATCCCACGCGGCAAGACCGTCGGCCTCGTCGGCGAATCGGGTTCCGGCAAGAGCACCACCGGCAAGGCCATCATCAAACTCGCCCCGCTGACCGCCGGCCAGATCCTCTACCAAGGCGAGGACATCGGCCGCTTGGGCAACGCCGGCTTCCTCCCTTGGCGCAAGAAGATCCAGATGATCTTCCAGGACCCGTATAACTCGCTCAACCCCCGCTCCGACGTCCTGGGCATTCTTTCCGAGCCCCTCGAAATCCACTTCCCTGGGATGTCGAAGTCCGAGCGCGAGCAACGCTGCGCCGAGCTCCTCCGCGACGTCAAGCTGCCGCCTGAACACCTCCGCCGCCACCCGCACGAGTTCTCCGGCGGCCAGCGCCAGCGCATCGGCATCGCCCGCGCCCTCGCGGTGCAGCCCGAGCTCATCATCTGCGACGAGCCCGTCTCCGCGCTCGACGTCTCCGTGCAGGCGGAGGTCGTCAACCTCCTGCAGGACCTGCAGGAGAAGCTCGGCCTGACCTACCTCTTCATCGCGCACGACCTCGCCGTCGTCGAACACGTCAGCGACCACATCCTCGTGATGTCCAAGGGGCGCATCGTCGAACAGGGCGCGCCGGCCGACATCCTCGGCAACCCGCAACACGCCTACACCAAGACGCTCTTGGCGGCCGTGCCACGGTTCTGATGTCCACGGAAGCCCAGGCCGTCCCGACGCCCCCGCTCGACGCCACCACGCGCGGGCTGGGCTGGCTGCTCCTTGGCCTCGCGGCCTTCACCGCTTGGGACCAGTGGGCTATCTGGAGCACCAAGGACGACTACACCTTCGGCTACCTCGTGCCCGTCTTCTCCGGCTATGTGCTCTGGGAGCGCTGGGACGAGCTGCGGGCGACCAGCCCGTGGTTACTGCGCACCGTGACGGTCCTGACCTTTGGTGCGTTGCTCGCCTTCGTCCTCGGGGCCGCCGCCCGAGCCATCACCGGCACTGGCGTCCTCCCGACCCTCGCCATCGCCTTCGGGTTCATGGGGACGGCGCTGGGCTGCGCGTTCCTCTCCGTCCAAGGCCCGCAGCAGACCGAAGCCACCGTGCGGGCCCGCCTCGCGGCCGTCGGGCTCCTGCTCTTCCCTGCCGGCGTCTGGCTGATCTCAGGGCCTTTCCTTTACCTCGTCGACAATCGCATCAAGGGCGAGCTCCTCACCAACGTCACGGAAATCGTCTCCGGCATCCTGCGCGCGTCCGACCACGCCATCCGCGTCAGCGGCAACACCATCATCTTCGCCAACCATGACGCCGTGGGCGTGGCCGACGCCTGCTCGGGTATCCGTTCGTTCTCGGCCTGCGTGTTCGTCGGCGCGTTCCTCGGGGCGATTTTCCTGGAGGGCGGCTGGCTCGGCTCGCTCGTCCGCCGGATGGCGATGATCGGCCTCTCCGCGGGGACGGCGATCCTCCTCAACATCGGCCGCAACACCTACCTGGCGTTCCACGCGATGAACCATGGCTCGCGCTCGCTGGAACGCGACTTCAGCGGACTCGAACCCGGCAGCGCTGGCTTCTCCGCGTTCGGCACCGTCCATGATTTCGCGGGCAACGCCGCCATGTTGCTTGCCTTTTTGGTCCTGCTCGCCTGCGTTCCTGTGCTGAATCGGCTCGGCCGTAGGCCCTCCTCACCCGCATGAAGATCCTCCACATCACGCCGGAAATCGCACCTTGGTCCAAAGCCGGCGGGTTGGGCGACGCCACCAGCGCCTTGGCCAAGAACCTAGCGGCGCTGGGGCACGAGGTACGGGTGGCCTCCCCGCTGTATGGCTCCGTCCCGGGACGCGAGAAAATGGGGACGCTCCTGGATTCCCTGAAAGTCGACGTCGGCGGCGACCCTGCCAAAGCGGCCTGCCGTGTCCGCTCGCTGGAACTCGCGCCGAAGGCACAGGCCTGGTTCATCGAGCACGAGGACTACTACGGCGCCCGCGAGATTTACCCAGCCCGTGAAGACACCGCGGAACGCGCCGCCTTCTTTGGACGAGCTGCGCTCGACGCCTGCCTCCAACTGGGCTGGATCCCCGACGTCATCCATTGCCACGACTGGACCACGGGCCTCGTGCCCGTGCTGCTCAACACCACGCTGAAGGCTTCGCCCTTAGGCCGTTGCGCCTCGGTGCTGTCGATCCACAACCTCCAGCATCAAGGCCTGCTGAGCCGCCGCATCCTACCCTTCCTGCGCCTACCCGAATGGCTCTTCAAGGCCGAGGAATTGGAATGCCTCGGCGGCGTGAATTTCCTCAAGGGCGGCATCCTCCACGCGACGCGCGTCATCACCGTCAGCCCGACCTACGCTCAGGAGATCCTGACGCCGGCGTTCGGCTTCGGCCTGCAGGACGTCGTGCAACGCCGGCAAGCCAGCCTCGACGGTATCCTCAACGGCGTCGACCTCGACGAATGGGACGCCCACAAGGACAAGCATCTCGCGCAGACCTTCAGTGCCCAAGACCTCAGCGGAAAACGCACCTGCAAGCAGGACCTACAGAAAGAGTTCAAGCTGGCCCAGGCCGACGTTCCGCTGATCGGCGTCATCTCCCGCCTCTGGGATCAGAAAGGCCTCGACCTCGCCGTGCAGGTGCTTCCGAAGTTCCTGCGCTCCGACCGCCTGCAGTTCGTGCTGCTCGGTAGCGGCGACAGCTGGCTGGAACAAGAGTACCGTCGGCTGGCCGACAACTTCCCAGGCCGCGCCGGCGTCCGCATCGGCTATGACCATGCGCTCTCGCACCGCATCGAAGCCGGCTGCGATTTCTTCCTCATGCCGAGCCGCTTCGAACCTTGCGGACTCAACCAGATGTATTCGATGGCCTACGGGACGCTCCCGATCGTCCGCGCGACCGGTGGCCTGGCCGACACCGTCCGCCACTGGAACCCCTCCACCCGCCAAGGCACGGGCATCGTCTTCCAGCATACCGACGTCGGGGCCGTCGATTGGGCGATCGAGCAAGCCCTCGCCCTGTATGCCCGCCCCGATGATTTCGTTTCCGCCCAAAAACAGGCGATGCAAGCGGAGTTCAGTTGGCTGAAATCCGCCCAAGCGCACTTGGTCTGTTACGGAAAAGCCATCCAGCAGCACTGAGTGGCTAATTTTTGGCAGACGTTGCCCGATTAACGACAGCATTCAGGGGACTTTTGCCCTAAAACCGCCTGATTACTATATAACAGGATGTATTTAGGCACTTTGGCATAGGTTGAGCATAAGAGGAAGTGCTATGAAACACACCACCATCCTGTCCCTCCTCACCCTCACCGCTGCCTCGGCCATGGCCCAGTCGGCTGCCCCTGCCTCGGGTCCTGCCGTCTCCGGCAACCTCGGCTTCACCTCCGACTACGTCTTCCGCGGTCTCTCGCAGACCGCTGGTAAGGTCGCTGTCCAGGGTGGCTTCGACGCCGACTTCAAGAACGGCTTCACCGCCGGCGTCTGGGCTTCGAACGTCTCCACGGCCCTCGGTAACCTCGAAGTCGACCTCTACGCCAACTACGGCTTCAAGGTCGGCCAAGTCGACCTCTCCGTCGGCTATATCGACTACACCTACAGCACCGCGAGCAATGGTGGTGAAGCCAACGTCTCCGCCTCCTACAAGGGCGTGACCGTCAAGGTCTCCAAGGGCGTGAACGGCACCCTCTCCGACTACTACTACGAAGCCGCCTACAGCTACGACATCGCCGCCGTCAAGGGCCTCAACCTCGGCCTCCACTACGGTTCCGACGCCGCCAGCTCGAAGTACGACTACTCGATCGCCCTGACCTACCCGGTCCTCGGCTTCGCCGGCACCGTGTCATACTCGGACCTCGAAGCCGGCAAGAGCATCACGGCCGTGACGCTCAAGAAGTCGTTCTAATAGGGTAATCTCTTAGGATATAGCATAGCCCAGGGGCGTCTTCCGCGAGGAAGGCGCCCCTTTCTCTTTGTAGGGTTGAAAAACGCCCGGTTCGGCCAATGGTGAGCCTTCCGATGATCGAGTCCGCCCGCAAACCCGACTGGCTCCGCGCCAAGCTTCCGACCGGTCCCGACTACCTCGAGACCCGGAAGAACGTCGACGAGCACAAGCTCCACACGGTCTGCCAATCCGCCCAGTGCCCGAACATGGGCGAATGCTGGTCCCGTGGCAGCGCCACGGTGATGATCCTCGGGAACGTCTGCACCCGTTCCTGCACCTTCTGCGCCGTCCTGTCCGGCCGCCCCAGCGAACTCGACCTCGGCGAACCCGCCCGCGTGGCCGAATCCATCGCGCTGATGAACCTCAAGCACGTGGTCATCACTTCCGTCGCCCGCGACGACCTCAAGGACGGCGGCGCCTCCGTCTGGGCCGCCACCGTGCGGGCCACCCGCCACCGTTGCCCGAAGACCACCATCGAAGTCCTCCCGGCCGACTTCCGCGGCGAACAGGAACACCTGGACACCCTGCTCGACGCCAAGCCCGACATCCTCAACCACAACCTCGAGACGGTCGAACGCCTCCAGCGCCCCGTCCGCAAGACCGCCCGCTATGACCGCTCCTTCTGGGTGCTCAAGCACGCCAAGTCCCGCGGGTTCGTCACCAAGACCGGCATCATGCTGGGCATCGGCGAACAGAAGGAAGAAGTCGCCCAACTGATCAAGGACATCGCCGCCGCGCAGGTGGACATCCTCACGATCGGCCAATACCTTTCGCCGAGCAAGGAACACGCCCCCATCGACCGCTGGGTCCATCCCGATGAATTCGCGGAATGGAAGACCTTCGCGCTCGCCGTCGGCGTCAAGCACGTGGAATCCGGCCCGCTGGTCCGCTCGTCCTACAAGGCCGACGAACAGGCCGTGAAGTTCGACCTCCTCGCCCGTCGCTCCGCGCCGACGCCCTGACCCGTGGACGGCCTGCCTCCTGTCGACTTTCGGGCCGAACTGAACGCGGAACAATACGCGGCGGTGACCTCGCCGCCCGGCCCTGCGCTCGTGCTCGCTGGCGCCGGCTCGGGCAAGACGCGGACGCTCACCTACCGCGTGGCCTGGCTGCTGCACCAAGGCGCCAAGCCCTGGGACATCCTGCTGCTGACGTTCACCAATAAGTCGGCCAAGGAGATGCTCGAACGCGTCGAAGACCTCACGGGCGTTCCCCGCGGTCAGTTCTGGGGCGGGACGTTCCACTCCATCGGCCAACGCATCCTGCGCCGCAACGCCCTCGCGGCCGGCCGCTCGCCCGATTTCACCATCCTTGACCAGAAGGAATCCGAGCAGCTGTTCTCGGAAATCGTCAAGGCGGCCGACGGCGCGTTCATCAAGGACAAGACCAACCCGAAGGCCGCGGTCATCCTCGACGCGTATTCGCACGCCCGCAACACGTTGCGCCCCGTGGCGGAAGTCATCAGCGAACGCCTCGACTGGATGAAGGGCGGCCCCGAGAAACTGGTCGGCTTCTGCGACGCCTATGAGGCCGCGAAGAAGGAGCGCAATGTCTGCGACTTCGACGACCTGCTCGTGCTGTGGCTGCGCGTGCTGGAGACCGACCCAGCGGCGCTCGAACACTACCGCCGGCGCTTCCAGCACCTGCTCGTGGACGAGTTCCAGGACACCAACCGCCTGCAGAGCCGCATCATCGACCTGCTCGCGTCGCATCACCAGATCATGGCCGTGGGCGACGACGCGCAGTGCATCTACACGTGGCGCGGCGCCGACTGGGAGAACATCGTGGCCTTCCCCAGCCGCCACCCCGGCACGTTGATCCATTCGATCGACACCAACTACCGCTCGACGCCCGAGATCCTGGCCTTCGCCAACGAGATCCTCAGCCATCGCCCGCGCGTCGAAGGCTTCGACCGCCGCCTCAAGGCCGTCCGCGGCGGCGGCCAGCCGCCCACGGTCTTCACGGTCGGCGACACGTCGCAACAGGCGAAGCTCATCGGCCGCAAGATCCTCCAGCTGCACAACGAGGGCCACCCGTTGGCCGATATCCACGTGCTCTACCGTGCGCATTACCAGTCGCTCGAGCTGCAGATGGAACTCAACGCGCTCGGCGTGCCGTTCGTCATCACCAGCGGCCACAAGTTCTTCGACCTCATCCACGTCAAGGACGTCCTCGCCCACCTGCGCTTCATCCAGAACCCGTCGGACCAGGTCGCGCTCTCCCGCCTGCTCTGCCTGCTACCCAAAGTCGGTCCGGTCGCGGCCGACAAGATCACCCGCGCGGCCAAGGACATCGAACTGACCCAAGGCCGCGGCATGGTGCGCGCCCTCCGCGATCCCGCCGTGCTTAAGAAGGTACCCGAATCCGCGAAGGACGATTTCA
This sequence comes from Verrucomicrobiota bacterium, assembly GCA_009924965.1. Lineage (GTDB taxonomy): Bacteria > Verrucomicrobiota > Verrucomicrobiia > Opitutales > UBA953 > UBA953. The sequence continues at coordinate 1,708 of RFQN01000050.1, read as the reverse complement.
ACGATCTGACAATCACGCTCGAGGATATGCTGGAAGGCATCGAAGCAGCCCGCCAGAAGCCGGCGCCGACCAACCCGGCGGCCGACCTCTTCACCGCCGCCCGCGACCGCTCCGAGGAAAAGGTCGCGCGCACGCCCGCCGAGACGACCCGCGTCTGCATCGAGGGTTGGTACGGCTCGCACCTCAAGACGCTTTTCCCGGATTGGAAGGACCGCGAACAGGACCTCACCGGCCTGATCGGCTTCGCCGCGAAGTTCGAAGACCTGGGCGACCTCGTCGCGCAAGTCGTGCTGCTCAACGGCGAATCTTCGGACAAGAAGCCGGAGCCCGATCAGGACATGCTGCGCCTGACGACCATCCACCAGTCCAAGGGCTTGGAGTTCCCCATCGTCTTCCTGCTGGGCGTCGCCGACGGCTTGCTGCCGCTCACACGAGCCATCGAGGACGGCGACGTCGAAGAAGAACGCCGGCTGTTCTACGTCGCCTGCACCCGGGCCGAAAACATGCTCTACCTCTTCGCGCCGCGCTTCGCGGTTTCCGGCGAAGGCTACCGCCCCCTCGACCCTTGTCGTTTCCTCGAGGAAATGAGCCCGGATTGTTACGAATTGGCGGATTATGCCCACCGCCGGCTCTGAGCCGGCCCCTACCGTTATGACAGCCCAAACCGGGGTAGTGGCTTGCCATTGCCAAGGTCGGGCATTTATGACTCAAACCAATCTTTATTAGCCACCACCATGCCTAAGGTACTCGTCGCCGACAAAATTTCCGCCACCGGGGTCGCCCTCCTCAAAGCCCAGCCGGGTTACGAGGTCGTCGAAGCCTATGGCTCGACCCCTGAGAAGGTCCTCGCCCTCGTCGCCGACGTGGACGCCATCCTGGTCCGCTCCGAAACCCAGATCACCCGCGAAGTCCTCGCCGCGGCCCCCCGCCTCGTCTGCGTCGGCCGTGCCGGCGTGGGCGTCGACAACATCGACGTCGATGCCGCCACCGAGCGCGGCGTCATCGTGATGAACACCCCTTCGGGCAACACCATCGCGACCGCTGAGCTGACCTTCACCCACCTGCTCTCCCTGGCCCGCCCGGTGCCCGAAGCCGTCCAGTCGATGCGCGAAGGCAAGTGGGACCGCAAGACCCTCTCCGGCACCGAACTCTTCGGCAAGAACCTCGGCATCCTCGGCCTCGGCCGCATCGGCGCCGAAGTCGCCAAGCGCGCCAACGCCTTCGGCATGAAGGTCCTCGCCTACGACCCTTACCTCACCGAAGCCCGCGCCAAGGCCCTCGGCGTGACCATGTCGACCCTCGACGAGGTGTTCGTGCTTTCCGACTACATCACGGTCCACATGCCGCTGACCCCGCAGACCGAAGGCATGGTCAACACTGCGGCGTTCGCCAAGATGAAGAAGGGCGTGAAGATCGTGAACTGCGCCCGCGGGGGCATCGTCGATGAGGCCGCCCTCGTGGCCGCGCTCACGTCCGGCCAATGCGGCGGTTGCGGCTTCGACGTGTTCGTCGACGAGCCGATGGCCAAGGACCACCCGCTCCGCGCCCTTCCGAAGGCCCACCTCTCTCCGCACCTCGGCGCCTCCACGGCCGAAGCCCAGGAAAACGTCGGCGTCGAAGTCGCCGAAGCGGCCATCACCGTCCTCAGCGGCGGCTCGCCGGCCAATGCGGTCAACCTGCCTTCCGTCGACTCGCAGACGCTCTCCAG
>RFQN01000049.1 GCA_009924965.1 Verrucomicrobiota bacterium | reverse complement strand
AGTCGCCCTTACTGACCTCGACCCCCGCCTGCAGAAGCAGATCTCCGCGGCCGAGCAGCAACTGAAGACGAACCCCCAGTATGCCATCGAAATCCTCTCGGGCATCCTGAGCCGCAACTTGGGCTGCGTCGAAGTCCGCCGCACCCTCCGCAAGGCGCAGAAAGTCGTGCTGGGCACCCGCAAGGGACTCTTTGATGGCATCGTCACCGGCTTGACCGCCGGCAGCATCGCCAAGGAAGTCGAAAAGGACCCGGTCGCCGCCATCGCCGCCGCCGAGCTCAAGCTCGCCAAGACCCCGGCCGACGTGAACGCGAACAAGACCATCGCCGCCGCCGCCTTGAAGCTCGAGTTCCCCGAACTGGCTGCCTTCGCCTACGAAGAGCTCACCCAGATCGAACCTAAGCAGGTCCAGCACTACGTCGACCTGTCCAACACCTGGATCAACGCGTCCGAATACGACTTCGCCCTCACCGCCGCCGATGCCGGCCTCAAGCTTTTCCCGGGCAATGGCGACCTCCAGGAATGCGTCCGTAAGGCTTCCGTCAGCAAGACGATGAAGAAGGGCAATTGGGAAGATAAGGGCGACTTCCAGTCCAAGCTGAAGGACAAGGACGAAGCGCTCCGCCTCGAACAGGCCGCCCGTAAGGTCACCGACGCCGGCACCGCCCTCGAGCAGGCCGCCGCCTTGGCCGAGAAGATCCAAGCCCAGCCCGACAGCCTCGACCTCTACCGCGACATCGTCCGCCAGTTCATCTCCGCGGGCGACCTCGACAGCGCCATCGCCTACTTGCAGCGCGGCCGCCTGACGACCCTCGGCAAGGCCGACTCGTCCCTCGAGCGTCAAGAGATCGACCTCATCACCCAGCCGCCGCCCTCGCGGCCAACGAGAAGGAGCTCACCGATTACCGCATCCAGACGACGGGCAGCCTCGTCGAGCGTTACCCGAACGACTACTCCTTCCGCTACGAATACGGCTCCCTGCTCTTCGGCGCCAACCGCCTCGACGAGGCCATCCAGCAGCTGCAGTACGCCCAGCGCAACCCGAAGTTCCGCCAGGCGTCCATCCTTTCCATCGGCAAGTGCTTCGTCGCCAGCGGCAAGTACGACCTCGGTGTCGACCAGCTGCTCCTCGCCAAGTCCGAGGTCCCGGTGATGAACGACCTCAAGAAGGAAATCATCTACGAATTGGGCGGCGCCTACGAGAAGATGGGCCGCACCAAGGAAGCCATCGAGGAATACAAGGCCATCTACATGGCGGATTCCGGCTACCGCGACGTCTCGAAGAAGATCAACGACTTCTACGAGAGCCAAAAGAACCCCACGGCCTAAGCGCCCGCGCCGTTCCTTCCGCCTTGCGGTCGGACCTCTCCGCCCGCTTTACTCCCTCCTGTCCATGGCCCTCACTCCGTTCCAAAGCCACCTCATCGCCGACGTCGGCATCAGCATGGGAGACGAAGGCAAGGGTCGCCTCATCCCGGAGATCGTCCGCGAACTGCAGCAGCTCACGGGCCGCCGCGACGTGGTCGGCACGGTGCTCAAGGTGAACGGTGGCGCCAACTCCGGCCACACGGTCGCCGGGCTTAAGCTCAACCTGCTGCCCGGTGGCGTCGCCGAACATGACGTGGCCTGCCTCGCCCTCGGTGCGGGCGTCGTCGCCGACCCCCGCAAGGCCCTCTGGGAAGCCCTGCCGCTGGAGAAGATTGGTATCCCCGTCCTCAATCGCCTGCTCATCGACGAGCGCTGCATGGTCAGCGACGTCGCCCACCGCATCCTTGACCTGGCCTGGGAAGACTACCGCATCCACGTGCTCGGCCAAGAGCCGCGCGGCTCCACGGGACGCGGGATCACGCCGGCTTACGCCGACGAGGTGGGTCAGATGCAGATCCATTACTCGGAATTCCTGGGTGAGCAGTCCGCCTACGCCGAACGTCTCTCCGCCCGCCTCCGCCGCGCCGGTGACACCGTGCGCGACGTCTGCAAGCTCTCGCCTGAGAAGTGGGCCGGTCTCTTCGTCAAGCTGACCGAAGCGGAACTGCGCGCCAACAAGGGCGCGATCGAATCCGGCGTCTTCACCGCGGCGGAGTTCGACTTCACCCGCTTCGCCGGCAAGGAGCCGTTCACCTTCGACCACGCCGCGGTGCTGTCCGCCTATTGGTCCGCCGGCCAGAAGCTGGCCCACGCCATCGGCGACGTGCGCGACCGCGTGCTCGGTGACCTCGCCGCCGACCGCCGCATCATCGGCGAGTTCGGCCAAGCCTACTGGCTCGATAAGCGCGCGGGTTTCGCCCCGAACGTCACGGCTTCGCACACCTACACGCCCGAGTTCTTCCAGTCCGCCGGCATCCCGGTCCAGCCGATCCACACCGTGGGCTGCTGCAAGGCCTACGACACCAAGGTCGGCACCCACGTCTTCCTCACGAAGATGGAGGAGTCCCACCCGCTCCAACAGGCGCTCGCCAAGCTGGAGTTCGGCACGAGCACCGGCCGCCAACGCATGGTGGGCTGGTCCGACCTCGTCGAGAAGGCCGACGCGCTCCGCTACGGCGGCTACGATGACTTGGTCCTGAACAAGCTCGACGCGCTCTCGCCCCACGGCCCGTGGCAAGGGGGCGACCTGCTCCTCTGCACGGGCTACCGCGACGCCGCGGGCAAGACCGTCATGGGCGTGCCCCGCAACGACGCCGTCCGCCGCGCCCTCAAGCCGATCTACGCCACCCTGCCCGGCTGGAAAGCCGACATCTCCGGGATCCGTTCGTTCGCCCAGCTTCCGCCCGAAGCCCGTCGCTACGTGGCCTTCACGATGGCGGAGATCGTCCGCCTCGCCGCCCGCGGGGGCTCGCTCCGTTCCTTGCCGAACCTGCGCTACATCGGCGTCGGCCCCGACCCCGACCAAATCATCTCCGACGTCCCCGCGACGGCCGAGCTGATCAAGCTGGCCTAAGGCTCCCCGCCCCGCGCGTCCCGCATGGACTCCCTGGAACACAACTTCGCGATCCCGCTCTGGGCCCTCGTCGACCGTTCCAAGATCGAGGTCGGCAAGTCCGACATGCGTGGGCTCGCCAAGGAACTGGGGCGCTGGCTGAAGCATAATTTCGACATCACACACAAGGGCGTGGCCATCGAGGAACCGGCGGGCACGAGCGCCGGCGAAGACCCGATGCTCGTGGTCGCTGGCGTCCCGCAGCCGCAGTGGCCGATCATGATCGCGATCGCCCAGAGCAAGGAGTGCAAACTCTACCTGGTGCTGCCGAACGAGAAGGGCCTGTTCACGCTCAAGGAGCTGAACATCCCGAAGGAATAAGGCTAAGGCCGCGCAAAGGCCTGCACGGTCTCCAGGTGCAGCTCCGCGACCTGCGCGAGGCTCAGCCCGCCCCACTTGTACCCGCCGGCCAAGGCGAAGAGATGCGGGATCCCGCGCCGGCGCGCCCATTCGACGACGAGACGCTCGCGCTTCCGGATGATGTCCTTGGTGATGCCCTTGAGCCCGCCCGCCTTCTCGTAGGTGTCCATGCCGGCGTTGTAGATGAGGCAGTCCACGGGCTCGAGGAAGTGCAAGGCGTCCTCGACATGACCGAGGTAACTCTGCGGCTCGCTGACCTCGTGGTAGAAATGCCGGCGCGGATCCGTCGGCTCCCACGAATCGAACGAGTTGACGGTGAGGTCGGCGAGGTAGACGCGTGGGTCCGCGCCGAGGATGTCGAAGGTGCCCCCGCCCGCGTGCGCATCGAGGTCGAGGATGCCGACGGTCTTGACCTGCTTGAGAGCCTCCAAGGCGGCCAAGGCCAAGCCGTTGAACTGGCAGAAGCCGTTGCCGGACCGGCGGCGCGCATGGTGCAGGCCGCTCGAGAGGCTGCCCGAGCGACCGTTCCGCAAGGCTTCCTTCACCGCGTCGCGCATGCCACCCGTGGAGGCGAGGATGCTGTTGAGCAGCGGCAACGACCAGGCACCCACCTCCAGGAAGGAACCGGTGTCCTCGAAGGTGCTGCGGACATGCTCGGCGTCGTGGATCGACTCGAGTTCCTTCCGCGTGGCGAGCTTGGGCGCCTGCAGACGGACGTCCCCCGCCCGCCCCGCCTCGATCAGCCCGGCGACGAGCTTGGCCTTGGTGACGGTCTCCGACTTGCCCTCGACGACGTAGTTGGGGCTGTAGAAAACGGTCAATGGGACGGACGACATGGCACTTTTCTATTACGAACGCACAAGGGCGTCAAACCGCCCACGTGTCATACGGAAAGGCCCGTAAAATCAGCCCTTTGCCTGCCGCACCAAGCGGCGCAGGATGACCGCCGCCTCGGCCTGGCCCGTTAGCGGAGGCTGCCGAAGATCCGGACGCTCGACCCAAAGCCGCTGTACCCACGCCGCACGGTCACGCGCTTGTTCTGGTAGAGGTCGACCTGGCGCTCCCAATAGCAAGCCTCCGAGCCCAGCTCGCGGTCCGAAGCCACGGGCGTTAACGGCGCCTTGTAGAGCTGCCAGAGCTGCGTGGACTGCGTCAGTTGTTCCGAGAGTTCGGGCAAGGCCGAAGCCAAGCTCAGCCCGTGCACGTCCGCCATGCGCCGCAGTTCACGTTCGATACTCGGGTCGAGGAGGTTCTCGTCGTCCTCCCGGACGATGTTCTGCTTATAGAGGTCGCCGAAATAGGTCTTGAAGGCGCGCAGCTTAACCTCGGCGACGACCGACGACGGCAAGGGGACTTCCCGCGCCAAGAGGTCTAGCTGGCGGGCTTTCTCCTCGGGCGTGCCCGACCGCATCAGGCAAGTCATCGCGCCGACGGAGTAATAGGACTCGAACTCGGCGCGGTGCAGGGAGAGCGTGGTCACCGAATCAAAGCCGAAACTGCGCGCGAGGTTCTCAAGGTTGAGTTTCTCACCGGGCGTGAAGAGGCGGTCCGCCAAGTAGGCGGCCAAGGCCTGACGATACCACTGCTTGAGTTCGTCCTGACAGCGTTTGCGGACGTCATAACCGACCTGCGTGGCGATGGCGACATGGTCGGCCTCGGTGACGAGGCATTCGCGCGGGGCGACGGCGAGCTTGTCCCACAGCAGTTGGAGGCCCTTGACCTTGCTCTCGCGGCTGAAGAGGTCGTCGAGGAAGTTGGCTGCTTTGTCCGCTGGACGCGCGAACGGCAACGGCGGACGGGGTGCGAGCAGGCTCGAGACCAGCGCCCAGTCCTTCATGCCCGGGCGCCAATAGTGATCCGTAGGCAGGACCTCCCCGGCACTGACCCGAGCAGCAAGTTCGGCCGCCGCGCAGGTGCCGTATTCTTGGCCGGCGCGGGCCAAATGGAGGTCGTCCGAAGCCATACCCACTTGGTACGAAAACACCCTTCCCTCCGCAACGCCGGATTGGCTTTTACAGATTATATAATCGGCCTAGCGTGCGGGGATGCTCCGTCGCCTCGCCACCCTCCTGGCCCTCCTGCTCGCCAGCCTGCTCAGCGCTGCCCCTACCAAGGAACAGCAACGGGCCCTCGACGGCTCATACGCCGGCATCCTCAAGGCCGGGGAACGGCTGGCCGCGCGCGACCTCGCCCGCTACGCGCTGGAAGCGACCGCCGCCGGGGAAAGCCCCGCCAAAGTGGCCCAAGCGTTGACGACGCTCCGCTCGCAACAGGAACTAAGGAAAGAAAACCCCAACTTCGGCAACTTCCGCTGGTACCGCGGCCAGCCGGAGGTGAAGGATAAGAACGCCGTGCAGTTCGTCTGCCAGAACCTCCTGGTACTCGGACTCGCCCACGGGGACAAGCTCGACGCCGCCAACGCCGCCAGCCTCAAGACGCTCCTGACCGACGCCGCCCAAGGCAGCCTGCAGCAACGCGTCCGCCCAGACTATACGAACATCTTCCTGATGAAGGCCTGCAACCTGGTCCTGCTCGGGCAATACCTCGGCGACGAGAAGCTGACGGCACAAGGCCGCGCCAACCTCCAGGAGTTCCTGACCTACACGCGCACCAACGGGATCACGGAATACAACAGCACGACCTACACCGGCATCGACATGGACTGCGCCATCCAACTGGTGAAGCTGGCCCGCGACCCGAAGGACCAGGAGACGGGCCGGACGCTGCTGCGCCTGTTCTGGACAGAGGTGGCGGTGAACTGGTTCGAGCCCTGCCAACGCTTGGGCGGCGCCCATAGCCGCGACTACAACTTCCTCCAAGGCATCGGCGCGACCGACAACCAGCTCGCGGCCAATGGTTGGATCCCGCCGATGAAGCCCGAGGCCCTCGGCGCCGAGGCCGCGTCGCGCACCTGGCTGGCCCCGAAGGAGTGGACGGAGGGTCTCCGTGCACTCCTACCGCGCGAAATCATCCAGCGCTGGGGATCCGGTCCCGGCATGACGGCGACGCATTGGGTGACGAAGGACTTCTCCATCGGCACCGGCGGTACGAGCAAGGCCTACGACGACAAGGCGTTCGCCGTGCAGTTCCCCGGCGACCGTCGTTCGACGATGGTCTATTTCACGATGGAGTCCCGCAACGACCCCTACGGAGTCAATAAGGAGCCCGACAGCAATGGGCACAACAAGGCCCTCCACCTGCGCCCTGCCCTCGTCACCGTGCAGAACCAGGGACGCGTGCTGCTCCTCGCCGCCGACGACACGGAAAAGCCCAAGCACCTCCGTCCGGTGCCCGAGCTCAAGGGCCTCTGGTCGCACGTGGTCTTCCCATCCGACGCCAAGGTCTGCGACCGCGAAGGCCGCGAAGTTGCCCCCGGCACCTTGGCCGCCCCAGGCCTCGTCTTCCTTCGCAAGGGCCCCGTGACGTTGGCCTTCCAACTAATCGCCGGACAGCCCACCGCAGATGGACAGACCTCTGCACCGGCCATCGCTTATGTGCGCGACGGCGACAAGCAACAGGCGGCCCGCTTCACGGTCGAACACGGCGTCGGGCCGCACCCAGGCAAGGGGGTCTTCGCCTTCAGCGCGGAAATCACGCTCACCCCCGACGACGCCGCCTTCCGCAAGTTCGCCCAAGCTTGGCCGGGCAAACAGTCCTTCACGCGCAAAGGGGACGTGGCCACGCTCTCCGGCTGCGGGCTCTCCGCGACGCTCGACCTGGCCAAGAACAAGATTCTGAAGACGGAAGGGGCCACCGTACTCGCCCCGAACCAACCGATCAGCGTGAACGGCCAAGACATCTGGACGCCACTGCTGTCGGGCGCGCAGAAATAGCCCACTTACTTGCCCGCCGGCGCGGGCAAAGCCTGCCGGATGGCGGCCGCGACCTGTCCGCCGAGGAAGTCATACCCCTCGGCCGTGAAATGGACGTCATTCGGGTTCTGCAGTTTGGCGAGCTGCGGAGTGATCGCCGCAAACAGGTCGTCCACGGGAATCTGTCGCCGCTGCATGATGGCCAACGCCGCCGCGTTGCGCTCGACAATCGAGGCCGCGGTCTGCTTCTGCGCCGGCACATCCGGAATCGGCGTCGTCGTCGCCCAGATGACCTTGGCCCCCGTCTTCTGGAGGCGCTCGGCGATCTGCTCGAGGCGGGCCGAGTAGTCCTTGAGCGGCGTGCCGCGGTCGTGGATGCCGAAGTTGAAATGGATGAGGTCCCACTTCCCGTCGCCCAACCAGACATCGAGGTTCTTCAGGCCTGAGGCCGTCGGGCCGCAATTGGCGGGCGCACGATGGACGTTGGCGACCCCGACCAGCGCCTTTCGGGTGGGCAAGGTGTAGCCGCGCGAGACGGAATCACCGATCAGGAGCACCCGCGGAAGCTTCGGGTCGTCTTGCACGAAATCCCAAGCCGTCGACCGGCCCGCGAGTTTGTCGCGCTTATGCGCCGGCAAGTAGAAGCCATTGCCGAGGTTTTCCTGCAAGACCTTCTCCCATGCCTGCTCCGCAGGTGACAGCTTCGCGACCAAGGCGAAATACTTCGCATCGATGGCCGCGTCTTGCGCCGCCTTCTTCGCAGCCGTCTCCTTGGCGGCGGCTTCAGCGGCGTTGGTGGGCTCAAGTTTCGCGGGTTCCGCGGCGGCTAGGCACAGGGCGCAGAGCAGGCTAAGAGACAACAGGGGCGACATACCCGCCATCTTGCCGATTCCTCCGAGACGGCAAGCCAACTAGCCCAGCACCGCATCCAACGCCTGACTCAACAGCCGCAGGCGCAGCCCATGGGTACGCTCTGCCGCCGCCGGTGAGGCCGCCTGGAGTTTAGCCACGCCGTCAGGGCCATTGGTGGCCACGACGAAGTCTGCGTCTTCGCTCGCCCACAGCGCCGCGGTCGCCCCATCGACTTCGGGGTGGAACTGGAGTCCGATGCTTCGCCCGACCCGGAACATCTGGACCGGACAGGCGGCCGTCGAGGCCAGCAAGACGGCACCGGCCGGCAAGGCGCAGGCATCCCCATGCCAATGGAGCACTTCCATCTGGGTCGGCAAACCACGGACACACGCATCAGCCTCCGCATGCACCTGCAGGCTGCCCCAACCGACCTCCCGGACGCGTTGACCGGAGGCGTCGCGCATCGGAGCGACGACCGCACCGGCGGCGTGGGCGATGAGCTGACAGCCGAGGCAGATGCCCAGGTTGGGCCAGCCCGCGGCCAGACGGCGGCGCAGGAGTGCCGCTACCGGACCGAGCCACGGAGTCTCGGGACGACCGATGTCCGCCACGCCCATGGGCCCGCCCATCACGACGAGCAGGTCGGCGGAGCCTAAGTCGTCCGGCAACCGTTCGCCCTGCCAGGCCTGCACGAGTTCGACGGCGTAACCGCGCTGGAGCAGCAGTTCACCGATGAGCCCAGGCCCTTCGTGGGCGACATTGATGATGCAGACAGCCCGTGGCATGGCTTACTTCTCGCCGCCTTCTTTGTGCGGCTTGGAGGCCTTGCCGCCTGCGACCTTCACCGGATGCATCGCCTTGATCTGGGCTTTAAGTTCCGCGACGACGCCCGCCTGCGCAGGGTCGTCGGCCAAGTTCTTCAGCTCCTGTGGGTCAGCGTCATGGTCATAGAGCTCGACCCCACGTGTACCGCCTTCCCACTCGGTGTAACGCCAGCGTTCGGTGCGGATGGAG